>NZ_JBSFLZ010000077.1:0-34877 GCF_053599315.1 Saccharopolyspora sp. NPDC000995 | reverse complement strand
GCGAACAACAAGTCGATCTCGTCGTTACGATCGGCTGTCGAGCGATGCATCGCACATTTCAAGAACTGGAAGATACTCGCTACCGGATATCGAGGGCGCCTCGCCGAACTCCCCGGAATTGTCCGCATCATCACGGCGCTCGAATTCTATCGACTCGGCTGGTAATGCTCGTGAATAAGGCTCTTAGTCAGCGTTCTCATCGACCGGATGGCGAACAACTGCAGTCAGAATCGCCACCTCACCATTCTGACCATGCAGGAAGAAAGAAAGATCGTCCGCGCCGACAAAATTCTATATGATGTGGACATGACAGGCATCGGGGGCGGCGTCGCAGCAGCATTCGGGTTCCGATATCAATACCTGGTTACCGTCGAGTTGCTGCTGGACATGTACGAATCGGCCTCTCGGTCGGACTGGCGGGTTGACGTTGATCGCGTCGATCAGGATTCAGCGGACATCCTCGTCTACGGCCCGACACAGGGCCCGGTCCGCGCTCTCCAGGTCAAGGCATCGATGCCCGCCTCGTCCACCACCATGGGCATGCGCACTGTGTCGAGCTGCCTCGACGTGCTGGAAGCCGAGCACCCCGACGCGTGCGAACTGACGCTCATCACGAACCGCACCCTCACTTCGGACGCAGCCCAGTACGCAGCCCGGCTGAACGAACACCACGAGATCGCCGCGGATGAGCAACGCCGGATTGTCGACGCACGCGAAGAGACGTTGCTCGCGCTGACCGCCCGCCTGGTCGAGCGCGTTGCCCGGATACGAGTGCGTGGCAAAGGCGGGGTCGGCCAGCGGCTGCATCACATCCTGGTCGCGCTGCTAGTCGATCTTGTCCACGACCGTGGTTCGCAGACCGGACATCAAGGCATCGATCGCGATCAGGTCGCCGGCATTCTGAACGAGTCGGCGGCCGTGCTCGCAGATGCCGCCGGCGGGCGCGTCTGGGGACGGACGTTCGGCGTTCCCGACGACAGGTACCTCCCGCGGCCGGACATCGCGTCCCGTCTCTCCAAACGGTTGCCCGGCGACAGCCTATTGTCCGGGATGCCCTCGGTCGCCGTGCTCCACGGCATATCCGGATCCGGAAAGTCGGCGGTGGCCGCGGCATGGGCCGCCTCGCGCCGCGACCACTATGCCTTCACCCTGTGGATCGACGCGTCGTCCAACGAAATGCTGGCGGAACAGCAACCAGCGATCCTGGGTCGGCTGGGCGGCGAAGGCTACGCGGGAGACGTGCCAGCGCAGATCTTCTGCGATCTCCTCTCGGATCTGCCCGTTCCCTGGCTGCTGGTCCTCGACGGCGCCATTGACTGGCCGACGACGCACAAGTGGATTCCATCCTCTGGATACGGCCACGTGATCGTGACGACAAACCGGGGCGACTGGCCCATTGATACCGCGCCACTGCTGGAAATTAAGGCAATGACCGCCGAGGAAGCGACTGCCCTCATCCGGGACCGGCTGTCGACGCCTTCGCCGGTCGATCCGGTCGCGACAACCGATCCGGTCGCGGCGGAATTCGCCGCCTGCCTCGGTTCCTGGCCGCTGGCGATCGACCTGGCATGCGCATGGGTCCGCTCGCTCGGCGGCGACTTTTCCCGGCTTCGAGAATTCCTTGACCGGCTCGACCGCTTCAATCTGACGAATGAAGACACCATACTGGGCAGCTATCCGAGAAGTGCCGGGCGGGTTGTTCGCGAACTCCTGACCAGTCTTTCCGGGCAAGCATTCGCCGTGTTGTCCGTCGTCACGGCGAGCGGCGGGTCCCACGTCCCAGTTGCACTCGTCGAGCAGTGGGCGTCGTCGCTGCCTGGAGAAGTCCTCCCCCCAGTCGACGCTCGAGCTGCGATCGACGAACTGATCGGCGCATCCCTCGTCAAAAAACGACTTCGCTACGATGTCAAAAGCGTTCACGGCCTCGACGAAGCGCTTTACATACACGACGGTATCCTGGTCGCCGCACGCGAATTGGCGATCGGTATCGAAATCGGCTATTTGTATAGCTGGGTGAGCACTTGCACCGACGTTCTGGCCCCGTTAGTCGATCAAGCGCTTTTTTCTGACGCGTCGGCGTTGCTGCCCGCCGCCGACAGGCTCTTGACGACGGTGTTGTCCGCCGCCCTGGCCGGCGACGCCGACCAGCAGGCCGCTGAGTGGCTCCGGGTCAGTGCAACAGTCCTCATGCACAATGTCGGAATACTCGCGATCTTAACCGGCCTGTTCGAGCTGGCATCGAAGTGGCTTACCAGCGCTTTCAACCTCCGCGAACGCATGGGTAGCGCCGCCGCTCACGACGAACGAGCGCTGGCGGTTATGCAGATCCAGACGCTTGCCATGCTCATGGAAGCAGTCCTGCGCCAGAAGCACGTTGAGCGAATCCGGCCGATTCTCGAAGCGGCGGTCCACTACGCATCAGCCCACCGCCCCTCCGATCTCAGTGCACCCGGCGTACCTGTCTCAGGCGCGCTACACACACTTGCGGAGGCCGCGAAGTACGCTCAAGACGACTGCTCGGACCTTCGCGACTGGATCGTCGATACGCTGGAGCAGCAAGCAGGCATCGTCCCAGAGACCACTCCGCTCCAGCTTCGCATCCAAGAGTTCGCGAGTGCTGTAGCGCGCGCTCAACGCTATGCGGAAACCGAACAATGGTCCAAGGCTGCGGACACAGTCCTCGTTATCGTCAACGAAGCAGCAGCAGCCGGAGTGCTCACCCATGACGGAATCGAAGCAATCCTCGATGTCGGTCTTACCCTCATGCGTTCATTTCTGACGCGCCCGCATCGTCAGCCCCCCGCATCATTGAAGAACGCCCTGCAGCGGATCACACAATGGTGTCACGAATTCTCCGATTTGCTCAACGATGATCAGCGATCCCGGCTTGCCGTCCTAGCGCCGATTGCCGACCTAGACGTACGCGAGCTGCGCCGTGCTCTCGAAAACATCCGTGCGACGGCAGTGGACTCAAAGCAGTTGCACGCCTGGCAAAAACTTGGCGAGGCCGCGGAAGAAACAATCGCCGCGTCGAACCGGATACGCGACCTGTGGGGTCTCGGAAGGCTTCCCGACGGGTTCACGGTCGTGCGATCGATCGACGGCGGAACGAACTGCCTCTGGTGGCCAGCAATTGCCCGGGACGAAGCCGTGCTCGTCTTCGTGACCGCGAGCCTATCGATGTTCGTCGGCAACACCGTGCAGGACCCGATGCTGGAATCGATGGTGCAAGCGGGATTCCCCGATCGGCTCGACGCCGATGGGCAGCCGCAAGCCGTCACCGGTTGGACAGTACGCATCGACGGACTGAACGTGGTGCTGCGCGACACCACCGGCGACGCCTGGCTCGAAGCAGACGTGAACCCCGGCGAGCCGATCGGGGTCCACTGGATCGATGCCATCAGGCGAGCGGACTGGGTCCGCGTGATCTACGCCGACCCGGCGGACCAGTCGCTCGACGAACTGCTCGCCGTACCGAACCAAGGGTTCGTGGCCGTCGTCGGAAAACCCGTCCCACGCGGACATCGGCTGCGGAAGTTCTTCACCCGAGGCAGAAGCCGTCGATGACCAAGGAGCCGACCGCACTCATCGTCCGGGTCGGCGAGGTCGGCGGGAACGCCGGCAGTGCGCCGTGGGACTTCGGCATGCAGGCGTGGCGCTGGGACCGCCGGGCCGAGCTCGACGACGGGGAAATCGCTGCCGTGACTGCGCTGGGAGCCGCAAGCCTGCGCCGCAACCGGGCGGTGGGCACTCCGCGACGGACCGCGACCAGTTGGAAAGCGTTGTCCCGCTTGGTTGAGCCCCTGGATACGGCCCGGGCCGTTTTGCATCATGACGATGCACCCCGCTTCCGGCGCGCAGGGGCGCACGCGGCAGCGATCGTCTTGCAGCACTGCGCGGACACAGGCCGGTCCTACTGGTCTTGGACGACGTGGGACTGGGCGCGGCTTTGCGGTGCCAGCGCTGAGGAATTCCTCGCCGCACGAACACTGCCGACTGAGTAGACAGTGCGGCCTTTCCTTATCGCTCTTGGCTATTTGATCGGTGAGTTCACCGGATTCCAGCACCTGGGCAACTTCAACCGGCTGCGCCTGGCCTGCCTGGTTTTGGGCGCCGACACCGTTGAGGCGTCGATCGGTCAGGCGGCTGGCCTTCTGGACCAGTGGGGATACCGCGGACCGCTGGGCCGCAAGCACCGGCTGCGCGGCCTGTTCAGCCAAGCTCTGCTGATCAACCGCAGCCCACGGCTGGAAGATCTGACCACCGAGGCGTTCACGGCGCTGCGTGCCCACCCGGCCAACAGCGGGCGTTATAGCGAAATGCTGCATGCCTTGCAGCGCGCCGTCGCCGCACTCGGCCATTGCGACCCGCCCGTGCGCTCTGGCTAAACCACGCCCCCGGCATCACGGGCACCGATCCGGCCTGGGCATCATGGCTGGAACGCTGGCACGCCACGTCGACGCTGAGCCCACGGGTCCGGGCCACTGTCCGCACGATCATGGCCAAGGCCGGGCGATGGCTGGCCAGCGAATACCCTGAGATCACCGAGCCCGGGCAATGGACGAGACAGACCTGCGCTGCCTGGGTCGCCGCCGTCGACCGCATGGCGGTTGGTGATCACGTCCAGCGTCGTGACCACCTCCGCGACCGCACCGGGAACCCGATTTCGCCGCGCACCAAGGCACACATCCTCAACGCGACCCGGACGTTCTTCCGTGACTGCCAGGAATGGGAATGGTTTCCCCGCCGATTCGACGCCGCCCGGGCATTGTCCGTGCCGCGCAGCGTCGCCGCCCTGATCGGCACCAACCCCCGCGTGATCGCCGACGATATCTGGGCAAAGCTGCTCTGGGCCGGACTGAACCTGCAGCCAACGGACCTGCCCGGCAACTCCGCTGACGCCTACTACCCAGGCGGATCCGGATCCTGGGCGCCACCGCACACCCGACGGCCGCGTGGGTCACCCAAACCGCAAAGAATCTCGTCATGGAACTCGAAGACGCAGACTGCCGGGCGCGATTCCTGATTCGCGACCGCGACGGCAAATTCCCCGCCCTATTCGATACCGTCCTGACAGAGACAGGGATCAAGGTCGTGCTCAGCGGCATCAAGATGCCGAGAATGAACTCAATCATGAAAAGATGGGTGTAGACCTGCCGCCGCGAACTCCTGGACCGCACACTGATCTGGAACCAGCGGCACCTGCTCCACGCCTTACGGGAATTCGAAGACTTCTACAACTCCCACCGACCTCACCAAGGCATCGCGAACGCCCGCCCGCTACGTCCCTTGCCTGCGCCGACCGCCAAACCGGAGCAACTCGATCCCCGCAACATCCGTCGACACGACCGGCTGGGTGGCATCCTTCACGAGTACCACCACGCAGCATGACCTGCACGGATATGCTTCGGCAAGCACAGGGTCGGTGATCCGGCGACTCCCACTGCCCGCCCGCCACGGTCACAGCGATCACCCACGGCTCGACAGCTGGGTGTGGCGGCGCCTCGCGGGGCTCAGCTGTGCGCTGCGGGTGCCGCGGTCTGGGTGGTGCCGGCGGTGAGGTGGTCTTGCAGCCCCGACAAACGGTCTTCTCGCCACGGACTTCTTTCACATCGACACCATCGGGCTGCAACGGCTCTACGCCCTGTTCGTCATGGAAGTCCGCACCCGCACCGTTCACATCCTCGGCATCACCACCCACCCCACCGCCGCCTGGGCCACGCAACACGCCCGGCAGCTGCTGTGGCAGCCCGGCGACCGCGCCGCCACATGTACGCACCTCATCCGCGACCGCGACGCGAAGTTCACCGCCGCCTTCGACACAATCTTCACCAGAGAAGGCATCACGGTCACGAAGACCCCGCCGCACAGCCCGAACTACAACCCGCACGCGGAACGATTTACACGCTCCGTTCGCGAAGAGTGCACCAACCGAGTGCTGATCTTCGACAGAGGTCACGCGGAGAAGATCCGCCAGGAATACGCCTGCCACTTCAACACCCATCGGCCCCACCCAGCCCGCGACCAGCAGGCACCCCCCGACGACCCGAACGTCATACCCCTGCCGACAGCTCGGATCGAACGCCGACAAGCCGTGGCGGGACTCATCAACGAGTACCACCAAGCAGCCTGACGGCCCGACGAAACCCCAGCTCACAACCAGCGAACCCTTTTTGAAGCACTACGGGGACTCTGTGCCTCAAACAAGCGAGGTTTGTGGCAGAGGGTGCTGGCGGGCGTTGGAAGCCCGGCTGATGATCTTTAGGCAGGGTTCATGGGCGGTACCTGGGTCGGTTCCCCAGATCGCTAGGGTCGAACACCGCCGCCGACCACCTCGATGTCCTCACGATGGCGCTGGCCGCGCTCCCGGCCCACGCCGGATCGCGCCGTCGGCAGCAAGGCTGGGTGCGGACGGCGTCGGCAATAATGCCCCTGGCGACGGCGGTCGGGCACCGGGCCATGCGAACAGCTGCGTTCACCAGCGGCAACACCGGCGCGCGAAAAAGCCGCGAGCAGACATTGCTCGTTGTGCATCACTCTCCATGCATTCTCCGTCAACTGCGACGAAGGCGTGCGGCGGAGATGCTCGTTCCCTGTGCGTTATTACGGACGCGCCGCACGGAGCGAGCAGCACCGGGGGTCGAGTCCGGCCACGGTGGCGCGAGTAGCGGGCATTCCCGCAGCGCCGTGCCCGGATTCGGTCCAAAGCCCAGTGGACGGACGCGCGACCGCTGTCCTGGACCGACGTCCGGGCGCCGGCCCACCCAACGACCGGTGGCGGTGGAAACCCAGGACGTTCATCGTTGTGCCCGTCGCACGATCGCTTCGGCGCGAAGCAGGACCGGGCGATCGATCATCTGCCCGTCGAGCGACGCGACCGCACCATCTGCTCCGGCGGCCAAGACTCGCTGTGCCCAGCGGAGTTCGCCGTCGGACGGGGTGAACGCAGTGTTCGCGTGCTCGACTTGGCGCGGGTGGACGCAGAGTTTGCCGGTGAAACCCAGCGTCACGCTGTGGTCGAGATCGGCTTGCAGCGCAGCTTCGTCGTCGAGCGCGGTGGTGACGCCGTCGATGGGGGCGCCACAGCCGGCGGTGGCCGCGGCAAGCACCAGAGCGGAGCGTGCGTGCCGTAGTGCCTCGTGCGAGCAATGATCGATGCCGAGCTGCGCGGCCAGGTCGACGCTACCGAAAGCTGGCCGCACGACCGCGGCCGCGCTGCACACCGCGACCGCGCGGGTGACGCCAGCTGCAGTTTCGATGAGCGGGATGATGCCGGCGCGGGGGGCCCGGGCGGCGACCGCACCGATCTGGTCGGCGCTTTCGGCTTTCGGCACCATGAGGGCGGTGGCGAGCCCGGACACGGCGGTCAGATCCTGATCGTGCCACGGGGTGCGCGCGGGGTTGATCCGCACGACTGCGCGGTTGCCCGCGGCGAGCCAGGTACGCGCGTGCTCGCGCGCCGTGTCTTTCTGATCGGGCGCGACCGCGTCTTCCAGATCCAGCACCACGAGGTCGGCCCCGCTGCCGGCGGCCTTGTCGAACCGATCGGGGCGGTAACCGGGCACGAACAGGAGTGTCCGCGCGGCGGCGATGGTGTCGTTCACCGGCCGATCCCCCGCAAGGTTCCGGTGGCGGGTCGCCGGTCGTGCACCGCATGGTCGCCAGCCTCGGGTCCCGGCCAGGCGCGCACCACCATGCCCTGGTGGTCGAACAGCGGGGACACCAGCCGGTAGTCGAATTCGAGGTTGCCGTCGTAGCCGGACCGTCGCGCCGGCTCGGCCATCGCCGGCAGCGGTCCGTGGGTGACCACACCGGGGCAGCCTTCGAGGTCCCGGGCGCAGTCACGGTCGCGGTGGATGCGGTGTGCGCTGTAGGCCAGCGGGGAGGGCCCGAACAGCAGCGTCGGTGAGACGTCAATGCTCCACTTCCCGTCATCTGCCGGCACGGTCGGCGCGTCCTCGGACGACGGGGCACCGCCGGAGAGGGCTTCCCGGTTGACCACGTGCTGCTCCTCCTCGACCACCACCTGGCCGCCCTGGGTGATCTGATCGTTTCGCGCGGACACACGCCGTTCGCGGGCCGTCACGAGTGGACGGTATCTTCTTTTTCGCGTGCCTTCGTACGGACCGCGTCCATTGTGGCCTGTTCCGAGACCAGGTGGCGGTACGACATGACCGTCGTGCCCATGTCCAGGCCCGCCACGCAGATGAGTTTGCCTTGCCTACCGTACGCGACGAGCAGCTTTTCTCCGTTTCGCGAGAGGATTTCGGTCTCGTCATACCCGGTCGTGGAACCGACGCTCTGCAGGCGCATCCCGTACTGGTCCGACCAGAAGTAGGGGGCGCTGGCGAAGCCCTCCGGGTCGTGCTTGCCGAGCAGCCGGCGGGCGGCGTACGTGCCTTGCTCGATCGCGTTGGTCCAGTGTTCGACGCGGACATGCCGCTGATACAACGGGTTGTACCAGTGTGCCACGTCTCCGGCCGCGACGACGCCGGTTGTTCCCCGTACCGCGCACGTCCGGTCGCACGGCACACCGCGGGCCGTGTCGAGGCCGGAGGAGGCCAGCCAGTCTACGGCCGGGACCGAACCGATGGACACCAGCACGATGTCCGCCGGTAGGTGTGTCCCGTCGGCCAGGGACACCGATTCCACCGTCCCGGCGCCGTGGATACCGGACACCCTCCGTCCACAAAGGATTTCCACGCCGCGGTCGCGATGGAGAGCAGCCAGGTGCTCGCCGAAATCCGCGCCGAGCGCGTGGCCGAGCGGCACCTCGGCGGCCTCGACCACGGTCACGTGCAGGCCGAGCTTGCGGGCCACGGCCGCCACCTCAAGCCCGATGAAGCCACCGCCGATGAGCACGAGCCGCTGGGCGCCCGCGAGCGCCTGATGCATCCGCACCCCATCGTCGAGGCTGCGCAGCGAAAAGACGTTGCCGAGTTGCTGGAACGGCGACGGGCGGGCGAGGGAGCCGGTCGCGACCACGAGGCCGTCGTAGGGCAGCGTGACCGCATCGGCGACGACCGTGCGAGCGCCGAAATCCACGTGCCGCAAGGATGCGGTGACGAGCTCCAGGCCGAGGTCATCCGGCCAGGGGGTCCGGATGGTGGTCTCGTCGATGCGGCCCTCCAGGATGCCCTTCGACACTTCGGGCCGCCGGTACGGGGAGGCGGGTTCGGAGTCGACGAGCTGGATCCGCCCGTCGAAGCCGGCCTGGCGCAAGGTGCGAGCAGCGCTGAGCCCGGCTGTGGCGGCGCCCGCGATCACAACACGTCGCATGGTCAGATCCTGTTCCGTTCGATCAGCCGCCGCGCGATCAGGAGCTGCTGGATCTCGTTTGTGCCCTCACCCAGGATCAGCAACGGGGCGTCGCGGTAAAGCCGTTCGACGATGTACTCCTGCGAGTAGCCGTACCCGCCGTGGATCCGCATCGCCTCCAGCACCGACTTCTGAGCGGCCTCGGTCGCGAAGAACTTCGCCATCCCTGCCTCCAAGTCGGCCCGCTCGCCGCATGCCTTCTTCCGGGCCGCGTCGAGCACCATCAGCTCGGCCGCGCGCAGCTCGGTGCCCATCTGCGCGATCTTGAGCTGGATGGCCTGGTGCGAGCTGATGAGCTTGCCGAACGCCTCCCGCTGCTGGGCGTATTTCACCGCGGTCTCGAACGCACAGGTCGCGATGCCGAGGGCACGTGCGGCGACGTTCACACGGCCCAGTTCGACCGCCGCCATGAAGTACTTGAAGCCCTGGCCGATACCGTCCGTACCGCCGAGCACGGAGGCAGCCGGGGTGCGGAAGCCCTCGAACACCAGCTCGGTCGACTCGACGCCCTTGTAGCCGAGTTTCTTCAGCTGCGGCGGGACGGTCAGACCGGGCTGGTGCGCGACGCCGGGCTCCTTCTCCACGATGAACGCCGTCATGCCGCGGTGGCGGGGCTCCGCGTCTGGATCGGTGACCGCCAGCAACATGACCATTCCTGCGCGTAAACCGTTGGTGGACCACATCTTCTGACCATCTACAATGTATTCATTGCCGTCGCGGCGCGCCCGGGTACGGATCGCCTGCACGTCGGAGCCCGCATGTGCCTCGGTCATTGAGTACGCCGAGCGCAGCTCCCCGGCCGCCATCCGCGGCAGGAACTTCGCCTTCTGCTCTCCAGTGCCGAAGTTCTCGATCATCCAGGCGGCCATGAAATGCGTGTTGATCACCCCGGACAACGAGATCCAGCCTCGCGACAGCTCCTTGACCACGAGCGCGTACGTGACGAAGTCCAGCCCGAGGCCACCGTAGGACTCGGGAATGGTGATCCCGAACAACCCCATCTCGCGCAGCGTCTCGACCATCGTCTCCGGGAACTCGTCGCCGTGGTCCAGCCGTGACGCGTTCGGCAGCACGTCACGGTCGACGAACTCCCGGACCAGCGCCAGGATGTCCCGCTGTTCGGTGGTCAGGTCGGTCATGCTCGGCCCTCTCGTTTCGGTGTGGCGCGGACGAGGGCGCAGTAGACCTCGCCGTCGCGGACGTCGACCCGGTAGGTGGGCACGCGTCCACGAAGGACACCGCCGACGCTCTCCCCCGTGTCGACGCGGAATTCGTAGGCGTGCCAAGGACATTGGATGACCATGCCATCCTCGCCGTATACGTACTGGTCCGGCGCCGACGGCAGCATCGTCCCGGTGACGTATCCGGAGCACATGGGCCCGCCCTGGTGCGGGCACCGGTCGCCGATGGCGAACACCCCGGCTTCGGTGCGGATGACGCCGACCGTGCGGCCGGCCACCTCCACCTTGTGCACCTTTCGCAGCGGAAGCTCCGCCAGCCGTCCGATGTGGTACTCGGTCATCGGGCACCCACTTCCGCGCCGACGAGAGCCGCGCCGTTCGCCATGAGCCGCCGCGCCCAGTCCTCGTCGAGCACGCGCTGGATCTCCGCCGGGGTGTCCCCGCCGAACGGCGCGTGCGAGCCGAACACGAGCCGTCGGCGATGGGTGTCCGTCAGGCCAGGTTCCCATTCCCTGCGGGCGGCGGCCTCGGCGATCGGGTAGGTCGTGAACCACATGTTCGTCGCGACGCGCTCACTCGGTGGGCTCGTCACCCAAGGCACGTCGTGTCGGAACGTGCGCCACTCCCGGTCGATCCGCCACAGCAGCGACGGCAGCCAGGTGAAGCCGAAACCGCTGAAAAGCACCTGCAGTCCGGGGAAACGAGCGAACGCTCCCTCGAAGGTCAGGCTCGCGATACTCGACTCTGCGAGATGCGGCATCAGCGTCAGCCGGGCGAATGCGCTGCTGTGCGCGCCACCGGAAAGTGCTGCGGCGCCGAGGTAGTTGCCTTCGACCCCGGAGTAGTGGATCACGAGCGGAAGCCCGGTTTCGGTGCAGGCGGCGTAGATCGGGTCCCAGGTGCGAGAACCGAGTGTCTCAGGCACGAGCGGCAGCGCTACCCCGCCGGCTTTGCCGTTCGCCGCGCTGCGCCGGATCTCGGTGGCCGACCACTGCGCGTCATGCGGGCTGACCACGACCACGGGCCGGCTCGTTCCGGAGGCCCAATGGTCTTCGCCGTAGGAGTTGAGCGCGGCCAGGAAGGTCGTGGCGGCGACGCGGTCCGCCCAGCCGTTCACCGCCAGACCCTGATGGGGCAACACCAGAGCGAACTCGTCCCCGGAGGGCGCATACGGTTCCGGCTCGTCGTGCCGGAACTGTTCGGCCACCCGGACATGGTTCAGCCCGAGGTTCACCGAGGAGAGCCATTCGTCGCGCTCGAAATGTCTCCGCCAGTCGTGCGTCATATACGGGAACAATTCGGTGTAGCGGTGGACGGCCGCGTGGCGATCACAGTCGACGATCATGCGGCGGTTCCCTTGACAGAGCGGAGGATCTTGGCGCCGAAGGTGGCGACGGCGTTCTGGTAGCACACCCGGTCTCGCATTTCCGGTGGGATCCGTTTGAGGATGAAACCGGGATCGTCGGTGTCGTAGTGCGGGTAGTCCGAGCTGAACAGCAGCATCTCGTCGATATGCGGGATCGTGAACAGCGACCTCAGCTCGGTGGCCGTCTCCGGCTCGTCGAGCGGCTGGGTGGTGAATGTGAAGTGCTCCACCACGTATTCGCTGGGGCGTCTGCGCACCAGTGGCGCCGCGCTCGGATCCCGTTCCCACAGGTGGTCCATCCGGGCCAGCAGGCTGGACAGCCAGCTGAACCCCCATTCGACCATGACGATCCGCAGCGCGGGAAACCGTTCCAGCGCACCGCCGGCGATCATGTCGACCACGTTTGCGGCGCCGACCTGGGTGAGCACCGCGTGGCGTTCCCCGTAGGAACGCGGCACTCCACCCGCGACCGTCTGAGACGTGACGTAGCACCCCTCACTGCCGCTCTGGTGCAGCACTATCGGCAGTTCCAGCTCGCAGGCCGCCTCGTAGACGGGGTCGAACCAGCGCGAGCCCAGCATTTGCTCGCGCAGGAGCAGCTGGATGCCGACGACGCCCGGCTCCCGCCCGCGCCGGCGGATCTCGTCCGCCGCCGCGTACGGGTCGTGGGGCGCGATGGTGATCGCTAGGGCGTACCGGTCGTCGTGCGCGACCCAGGTGTCGAGGAAGTACGCGTTCGCCGCCGAGCAGAAGGCCGCGGCCGCCTCCGCGTCGCCCCAGGCCGTGACGCCGTACGGCTCCTGGGGAAGCAGCAGGGCAGTTGCGATGCCGTAGGGCGCGATGTGGTGGGTGAGCGTGAATTCCCGGTCGGAGCCCGCCGGGCCGCCGGATTCGGGCAGCGCGTCGATCCGGTACGTGCGGTTGGGGTGGTTGTACCGATCGCGGGCGCGGGCGTAGGTCCGGATCCCGCGGGTCTCGAACCGCCTGCGCGAGGACGGCGACAGGTACGGCAGCACGTCGCCGACGTTTTTGATGAGCGGGTGGACGTCGCAGTCGACGATCGGCGGGATCGTGCCCGGTTCCTGGGCCACGGCAGTCATCTCGGTTCTCCCAGCTCTGGCGGTTCCGAATATTTATACGTATAGTACGGACCAATTTGACGAAGAGGCAAGAGGTAGTGATGACAACGGAGCACGCGATCGACGCATCGCGGCTGCTCGCCGGACGCACGCGGGCCGTCGTCCTGGCGGCGATGTGGCCGCAACAGCCGGACGGTCTCCTCGCCGCGGTCATCGACGCGGCCCGAGCTGCCGACATCGGGTTGACGGTGCTTTTCGCCGATCTGACCGGTTCGCTCGCCTTTCTCGACGAAGCCGCCGAGCACGACGTGCTCGAAGGCCGCCTGCAGCTGGTGTCCGTGGCCGGAGCGATCCCGAAACGCTGGAGCCCGCATATCGACTACCTGCCCCAGTCGCTGTGGGATGTCGATCGGCTCATCGGCACCGGAGAGATCCCGGTCGACATCCTCCTCGCCCGGGTTGTGGCCACCGCGAAACCGGAGCACGTCGCGCTCGGCGGTATGGTCGGGTACACGCCGGCCGCGCTTCGCACCGGGTGCAAGGTCGGGCTGGAAGTGGTCCCAGGGCACACGTTCGCCGGGCCCGAACCGGTTCCGCTCGACCGGGCGGACGCGGTCGTGCACGGTCCGGCGAGCACACCCCGCCGCACGATCCGGTTCAGCGCCGAGCAGGAGACGATCGGGCACGCGGTCGCAAGCCTCGTCCCGGACGGGGCGACGGTCCAGCTGGGACTGGGCGCCGTGCCGGAGGCGGTCATCCCGCACCTGCGGACGAAGCGGGACCTCGGCGTGCATTCGGGCATCCTGTCCGCGGGTATCCGCGAGCTCATCGCGGCCGGAGTCGTGACCGGCCACCGGAAAACGGCGGAGCCGGGATGGCACGTGGCCACCGGCGTCCTCGACTGGCCGGCGCACCAGTGCCCCGGTCTCGCCCTCCAGCCAGTCGCCCAGACGCACGCGCCGGACCGGCTGCTCGCACAGGAACGGCTGTGGGCGGTCAACTCCGCGTTCGAGATCGACCTGGCCGGGCAGACGAACGCCGAGTTCACCGGTGGGGTGCGTGTGGCCTCCGGCGGCGGGCAGGCCGATTTCGTCCGGGCCGCGCACGCGAGCCCGGGCGGCGCCGCCGTGCTCGCCCTGCCCTCACGCACCCGGCAAGGACGGAGCCGCATCGTCGCCTGCCTGCCCGCCCCGCACATCCCGACCTCACCGGGCGCTGAGATCGACGTCGTGGTGACCGAACACGGCACCGCCTGGCTCCGCGGCCGGACGGCACGCGAGAAAGCGGCCGCGCTGATCGCCGTGGCCCATCCGGCCGACCGCCCCGCGCTGTCAGCAGCTGTTGCCCACCCGCTCCCGGAACGGAACCATTGCAGTTCATGAGCATAAATCGACCTGAATGGCAGACCATCGCCGTCACCGCACGGGACGGCATCACCGAGCTCCGGGTCCACACCGGCGGCGGGCCGCTCGTGTGGAGCGCGACCACCCATCGCGAACTGGCCGAGGCATTCGCCTGGGTGGGCGCCGACCACGGCACGAAGGTCGTGCTGATCACCGGCACCGGAGATCGGTACTGCACTGAGCTGGACGTCACTAGTTTCACCGGGGTCGGCTGGGACCGAATCTGGTGGGAGGGCCGCCGGATGCTCAAGAACCTCGACGATATCGAGGTTCCGGTCATCAGCGCGGTGCACGGGCCGGTGACCATCCACTCGGAAATCCCCGTGATGGCCGACATCGTGCTCGCGAGCACCACTGCGGAGTTCGCGGACCGGGCGCATTTCGCCAGCCGTGACACCGTTCCCGGCGACGGCGTGAACCTCGTGTGGGGCGAGCTACTCGGGCCGACTCGTGCGAAGTACTGGCTACTCACCGGTGCCACGATCGACGCGGAGGAGGGGCGGCGCATCGGGTTCATCAATGAGGTGCTTCCGGCGGACGAGCTACTGCCGCGCGCCTGGGAGCTGGCGCGGGAGCTGGCCGCACGCGAACTGGCCGTGCTGCGGTACGCGAAAGCGGCCGCGAGCATCGGGTTCCGCCGGAACTTCGGCGAAGGCCTCAGCCACGGGCTTGGGGTCGAAGGCTGCGCCCACTGGCATCTCGGCGGGCTCAAGGCCGGGCAGGTTTCGCACGAGAAAGAAGCAGGGACATGACAGACATCAACCACGTCGGCGTCACTGTCGGCGATATCGACGCGGCGGTGCGGTGGTACACCTCGGTGCTCGGCCTTGAGCTCCTGGCCGGGCCGATGCACTGCGACACCACGACGACCGGCGCCGGGCGACGTGCCGACGTGTTCGGAACCCGGTGGGGTGCGATGAAACTCGCCCACCTGGGCACGTCGAACGGCGGCGGCGTCGAGCTATTCCAGTTCCTCGATCCGCCGGTGCGCGAGCCCGACGACAATTTCGCCTACTGGCGGATCGGCCCGCACCACATCGCGTTGACCGTGCCCGACTTCGACAGCACGATCCAGCGCATCGTCTCCTCGGGCGGGCGGCAGCGGACCGCGGTGCACGATGTCCACAGTGGATCATTGGTGTGCTACTGCGAGGACCCCTGGGGCAACATCGTCGAGATCGTGAGCACGAGCTACCGGACGCTGTCGACCGCGACCACGAAGTGAACAGGAGAGCCTGGATGAGCAGGGAAGAATTCGAGGATGGCTGGCTCGAACTGGACGGCCTGAAGATCCACTACACGGAGTGGGGTTCGCCGTCCGCGCCGCCGGTGCTGATGTTGCACGGGCTCAATGTGCAGTGTCATACCTGGGATCCGGTAGCGCGCGTGCTCGCCCGCGACTACCGCGTCGTCTGCATGGACATGCGCGGCCACGGAGACAGCGACTGGTCTCGCGCGGGCTACCGCGTGCACTCGATGGCGCGCGACGTGCACGGTCTGATCGACGCGCTCGCGCTGGCACCGGTGCGCCTGGTCGGTCACTCGGCGGGCGTGCGGGTCGCGATCGCGGTCGCCGGGGAAAAGCCGGAAACAGTGCACAGTCTCGCGCTGTCGGATGCCGGGCCGGCGAACTCGAAGTCCGGCGCGATCGCGATGCGCGATTTCATCACTGCCACGACGAACCTCCGCGGTTTCCGCAGCGAGGCCGAGGCACGGGAGTTCTACCTCGGCTGGCATCCCGAGTGGCAGCCGGAGTTCATCGATCTGCACATCCGGTACCAGCTGCGGCGCAACTGGGCGGGCAAGCTCGTGCCCAAGGCCGACCCGGACATCCAGTGGATCACCGGATCGGCGAGCCTGCCCGACGTCGCCTACCTGTGGCAGATGTCGGAGAAGCTCACCATGCCGACTCTGCTGATGGTCGGCAAGCGCAGCAACGTTCTCGACGAAGAAGTCGTCGAGAAGATGCTGGCGACCATGCCGAACGCGGACGCCTGCTGGTTCGACACCGGCCACTACGTGCCACGCGAACGTCCGGACGAGTTCACCGACGTACTGCGGAAGTTCCTGCGGGAGGAGGCATGAGCGACGGCCGCCGTGAGTACGCGCGGATGCGCAGCCTGCTCGAAGTGCCCATCCTGACCGAGAAGTACTGGTCGAAGGTGCCCACCGTCGCGGCCGACGGCATCCTCATTGACCTGGAGGATTCGGCGGCACCGAACACCAAGGAACTGGTGCGCGAGCGCATCGTCGAGGCACTCGCCGAGCCGGAATACTTCGGAGACCGGACGATCATCGTGCGGGTCAATAACCTGGCGACGCTGTGGGGCCGCGACGACCTCGCCGCGCTCGCGGATGCGCCCGGCGATTTCCTCGTCTGCTACCCGAAGATCGAGACCGCGGACGAGTTGACCGAGGCGCGCGGCTTGCTGGAGCGCTCAGGCAACCGGCACGGCCTGCACGTCATGATCGAGACCGCCCGCGCAATGATCGAACTGGACCGGATCGCGAGCGCCGACGCAGTGGCGGGCCTGCACTTCGGCTACGTCGACTACGCCGCCGACGTCGGCTCCCGCCCGTTCGCCGAGTCCGGCGACGACCTGTGGGCGCCGGCGAACCATTACGCACGAACGAAGATCGCGGTCGCTGCCGCGGCGTACGGGCTGTTCTGCACCGGCGGCACGCTCATCCCGGAGTACCGCGATCTCGCCAAGGTGCGCGCGTTCGTCCGCGGCTGGCGGGACCTGGGCTATACCGCGCTCATCGCGATCTCCCCGGCACACCTGGACATCGTCAACGAGGCGATGTCGCCGAGCCCGGACGAGATCGAGCACGCTCGCGAGGTCTGCCGCACCTACGAGACGGCGCTGGCCCAGAACGAGCCAGCGGCGGTGCTCGACGGGAAGGTCATCACCAACCCCGACTACCGCGTGGCGGGACTGGTGCTGGCGCGGGCAGGAGTATCCTAGATGGACAGTGGACTGACCGCGCAGCTTGCCGGCCGGATCGGCGCCATTATTCGTGGCGACGTCACGGATGCAGCGATCGAGGCGGCGCGCAGCCGCCTTTTTCACGCGCTGGGCGTCTCCCTGCGCAGCAGCACCCTTCCCCCGGCCAGCGTCGCGTGGCAAGCCGTGCAGCCCTCGGCCGGGCCGTGCACCGTCATCGCCCGGCAGGAGGGTGTCACCGCCGATGACGCAGCCTTCGTCAACGGCGTCATCGGGCACAGCAGCCTGCAGGAGGACTGCGGGCCGGGCGGGTTACGGGACGGGAGTCACCCGGGCACGTACGTCATCCCGGCCGCCCTGGCCGCCGCCGAGCGAGCCGGTGCGAGCGGGCAGCGGTTCCTGCTCGCGCTGATCGCCGGATACGAGGCGGTGGGCCGGATCGGGCTGGTCGCGCCGCCGGAGATCGTGAGCCGCCGGTTCCGACCGCTCGCCGTGATGGGTCCGTTCGGCGCGGCTGCGGCCGCGGCGGCCGTCGAAGGCAGCACCGACGACCAGATCGGCGCCGCGCTCGACGTGGCGGCCACCATGGCCGGGGGCACGACGCAGGGCATCTTCGACGGAACCATGGAGCCGTACGCGCAGGCGGGCATCGCGGCGCGCAACGGCCTGCTTGCCGCGCGACTGGGCCGGGCCGGGACCCACACTTCGCGTGCGAGTCTTGAGGGCGAGTTCGGGTTCTTCCAGACCTTCGGCGGTCTCGTGCCGCCGGCCGGTGATCTGGGCGAGCATTCGGATGACTACGCGATCACGCGCCTGGGCACCAAACCCTTCGCGGCGTGCCTGCAGAACCAGCTCACGATCGGGCTCATCGTCGCCGGGGTACCCGGCGGGCTGCCGGCCGAGGGGATCGAGGGCGTCACCGTGTGCAGACCACGCAAGGGCACCCACGGTCTTGACAGCCCAGGGGTTTCCCGGGAACCTCCCTTCGGCAACATGCTGTCCGCGCAGATGTCGGCACGGTTCACCGCGGCCGCCGCCGTGCTCGGCCAGGCCGTCGACGACCCGGCCTACTACCAGGCCGCGTTTGCAGACGAGGACGTCGTCGCCGTCGCCAAACGTGTGGACCTGGTTCCGGCCGAAGACGATTCGGTCACCGTCGAGATCCGGGTCACCGGAAGGCCACCGATCGTGCTTGCGCACAAAACCGGCATCGGCGAGCTGTTGTTCCCGTCTGCCACCGAGATCAGAGAGCGGTTTCTCCGGCGGGCCGAGCCTCTGCTCGGCAGCGAGACCGCGCGCGTCGCGCGGCTCATCGACAAGCTGGAAAGTCTTGCGGATCTCCGAGAACTGACCCTCGCGCTGCGCGCACCCAGCGCCTGAGCGCGGGTTCTCGGGCCGGAGTGGCCATTGCGTCTCCGCCAATTTATGCGCATAATATGTATCGACAAGAACGTTAGGTCGGGAGGAACCAAGTGAGCACGAGTACCGGCGCACTGGCGGGACTGAAGGTCGTCGAATTCGCGCACGTGATCGCGGGCCCGCTCGCCGGCACCCTGCTCGCGGACCTCGGCGCGACCGTGGTGCACGTCGAGGACCCGGGCAACGGCGACCCGCAGCGCGGCGCCGGACCGGCCCGGGACGGGACACACCTGTGGTGGAAGGTCGCCGCACGCAACAAGCGCTCGGTCACCCTGAACCTGCGGACCGAGCAGGGGCGCGCCGTCGCCCGCGAACTCGCCGAGTGGGCCGACGTCGTCATCACGAACTTCCGGGTGTCCACATTGGAGAAGTGGGGTCTCGACTACGCGTCCCTCAACGCGATCAACCCGCGGCTGATCGTCCTGCAGGTCACCGGGTTCGGCGCGACCTCGACCAAACGAAACGACCCCGGGTTCGGCAAGGTCGGCGAGGCGATGAGCGGGGTCGTGCACCTGACGGGTTTTCCCGACGGACCGCCCGTGCACACCGGGTTCTCGCACGGCGACTCGGTCACCGGGCTGATGGGTGCCTACGCGATCATGGCGGCGCTGTACCGGCGCGACGCCGATCCCGGCTTCGCCGGCGAGTGGATCGACCTTGCACTCTACGACGGGCTGTTCCGCCTCATCGAATGGCAGGTCATCTTCCACGACCAGCTCGGCGAACCACCGATGCGCGTCGGCAACAAGCTGGCCGCGGCACCGGCCGCGGTGATCAACACCTACCAGACCAGCGACGGGCGCTGGCTGACCGTGACCTCCGGGACGCCGCGCAGCGTCTCCAAGGTCGCCGAACTGGTCGGGGAACCGTCCGAGGAGTACGCGACCCGTGCCGACCAGGCACGCAACGCCGACCGCCTGGACGGGCTGGTGCGCGACTGGATCGCCGAGCGGCCACTGGAGGAATGCCTGCGGGTCATGCACAAGCTTGAGGTGGTCGCCTCGCCGATCTACACCGTCGAGGACATCCTCGCCGACGAAACCTTCCGCGAGCGGGAGAACATCGTCACGGTCGAGGACCCCGATCTCGGCAAGGTGCGGATGCAGAACGTGGTGCCGCGGTTGACGAACCACGCCGGCTCGGTCTGGCGCACCGCGCCCGCGCTCGGCGAAGACAACGCTCTCGTCTACCGCGACTACCTGGGCAAGAGCGATGACGAACTCACGGCTCTCCAGCAGGCCGGGCACATCTGAGGCCGGCCATCGGCGCTGGAGGTTCGCGTGACGTCATCCATCCGGCGATCGGGATCGACGTGCTGCATTCCGTGGTCTTCTACATGGCTTTCTCCTACGCGGGCAAGTTCATCAAGACCAGCGGGCACCTGTCGTCCGCTGTCGCCTTCGGCGCGACCATCGCCACCTCGTGGGCCTGGCCGCCACTCGTGCCGCTGAGCCCCGCCGACTGCACACGGAGGTGTCCCGAACCGATGGTTTTCGATCCGATCCTTTCGTATAGTTATCTGAGATCAATGCCCCGCTGGAGGCCCCAATGACGGTGTCCGAACCCCAGTCGGCCACAGGTGTTTCCAACTATCATTGGCCGTTCGAGCGGAAGCGGGGCTGCCCGCTGGATCCGCCCCCGGCGCTGGCCGAGATCCGGGAGGCCGAGCCGGTTACCCGCGTGACCCTGTGGAACGGCGAGCCGGCCTGGCTCGCGACCCGCTACCACGATGTCCGGGCGTTGCTCGGCGACGCGAAGCGGCTGAGTTCCGACACCTCGCGCGAAGGGTTCCCGCAGTCGAGCGAGACGGCGGTGGCCCAGCGCGGCGGGCAGAAGAACTTCGTGCGGATGGACCCGCCGAACCACGACCGGCACCGGCTGATGCTGACGGCCGACTTCGCGGTCAAGCAGGTCCGCGCGCTCAAGCCGTTCATGGATTCCATGCTGGAGCAGTGCTTCACGGACATGGAGGCCTCGGCTAAACCGGTCGACCTCGTCAAAAAGCTCGCGCAACCCGTGCCAGCCAACGTGATCGTGAAGATTCTCGACCTGCCGCCGGAGCTGAGCGACTTCTTCCTCGACCGGGTCAACCGCTGGATGAGTCTGGACAGCACGCCGGAGGAGTCCAGCGCCGCCGGCGCCGACGCGCTCGACTACTTCGACCGGCTCATCGAAGAACGCAGGGACGGTCGCGGCGAGGACTTGGTTTCGCGGCTGGTGCGCAACCACCTGCTGACCGGCGAGATCACCCGGCTGGAACTGCAGCACATGCTGCACCTGTTGCTGGTCGGCGGGTTCGACACGACCGCGAACATGATCGCGCTTGGCACGCTCACCCTGCTCGAACACCCCGAGCAGCTGGCCCGGATCCAGGAGGATCCCGAGCTGGTGCCGGGTGCTGTCGAGGAGCTGCTGCGCTACCTGTCGGTGGCGCATCACGTCGGGTTCCGCCTCGCCGTCGATGAGGTGGAGGTCGGCGGCCGGTGCATCCACGCAGGTGACGGGGTGGTCGCGCCGATCATGGCGGCGAACCGGGACCCGGCGGTGTTCGTCGAGCCCGACCGGTTCGACGTCCGCCGCGACGCCCGGGGGCATCTGGCGTTCGGGTACGGCGTGCACCAGTGCCTCGGGCAGGCACTGGCCCGCGTGGAGCTGCAGGCGGTCTTCAGTCGGCTGTTCCGACGTTTTCCCGGTTTGCGGCTCGCAGTACCGGTCGAGGAGCTGCGATTCAAAAACGCACTCATCTATGGGGTCGAGGAACTCCCTGTCACCTGGTGACACCCCGCGACGAAGCGAAGGACGACGAAATGACAGGCACGCAGATCGAAGTTTTCCACGAGCGCTGCATGGGCGCAGGCAACTGCGCGGAGGTGGCCCCGGACTACTTCGACCAGAGCGACGCCGACGGCACGGTCGTGCTGCGGCGCGACTCGTTCGACCCGGCCGACCGCGAGGTCGTGGACCGGGCAATCGAGATTTGTCCCGTGGCCGCGCTCGGCTACGCGGACAAGGCGCCCGGGCACTGAATGCCACCGGTAACGGCCCGGACAGCTCCGGTGCGAGAGTGCTCGCCGCACTGGCGCTCGCGGTACTGTCTTTCGCCCTGACCCAGGGCGCGGCGGTCCCGGCGCTCCCGCCCATCGCCACGCAGTTCGGCATCAGCCTCTCCGCGGCCACCTGGGCATTGTCGGGCAACCTCGCGGTCGCCGGCATCTGCCTGCCGCTGCTGGGCAGGCTCGGCGACATCCACGGCCGGCGGCCGGTGCTGCTGTTCGCGCTCGCGCTTGTCGTGCTGGGCGGGATTTTCGCCGGAACCATCGACGAGTTCGGCATTGTGCTACTCGGCCGGGTGATCCAGGGCGCGGGCGGCGGGGTGTTCTCGCTGTGTTTCGGTCTCGCCCGCGAAGTCCTCCCGGCGCGAGAGCGGGCGCGCGGAGTGGGCATTCTCGCGTCCTTCACCGGAATCGGTGGTGCGCTCGGGCTTCCAGTCGGCGGGGCGCTCATCGACGCGTCGTCGTACCAGTGCCTTTTCCTTACCACGGCAGCGCTTTCGGCACTCGCCTTGCTCGGCGTGCTGGCCTGCCTGCCGCGCGCCGGCGCGCGGAGCCCGTCCCGGCTCGACCTTCCCGGTATGGCCGCGCTGACCGCCGTCGTGACGTTTTCGGTGCTGGCGCTGGGACGCGCCGGTGATTCCGGCTGGCGCGATCCCCTGACGCTGGGGTTGGCGGGGGCCGCGGTTGTGGCGCTGGCGGCGCTGGCCTGGGCCGAGCATCGCGCTCCGGCCCCGTTTCTCGACATCCGGACCGCCCGGATCGTCCGGGTTGCACTGACGAACCTGGTCACTTTCCTGGTGGGTGCCGGAAACTTCGCGGTGATGGTGATCGTGACGGAGTACGCCCAGGCCGGTGGCGCGGGCCTGGGCGTCTCGGCGACGCGCGCCGGCCTCCTGCTCGTCCCAGGCTCGCTGCTCATGGTCGGTGTGGGCGTCGTGTCGGGACGGGTCACCCGGCGTCTCGGTCACGGGTTGTTCTTGCTCGGTGGCACGGCGACCACTACCGCCGGCCTGGCCTCGCTCACGGTGTGGCACTCGACCCAGCCGGAGGTCGCGCTGGGCGTCCTGGTGGCGTTCGCGGGCGTGGCCGCCGCACAGGCCGCGGTGAGCAACCTGATCATCGACGCGGTGCCCGCGGCGCGGACCGGCGAAGCATCCGGCCTCAATGGACTGTTCCGGGTCGTCGGCGCGGCGACTGGGGCGCAGCTCGCCGTCGCGGCGCTGGCCGGTGCAGGCGGCAGCGGGTTCGTCACCGCGCCCGAGATCACCCGCACGTTCGGCCTGTTCACGATCCTGACCATGCCCGCGGTGGCCGTCGCGGTGTGGCTGGTACGCCGTACCGCTGCGCGCCGAGTGGATCCACTGGACGGCAATATTACGGAATGGTAACGGGCCCTGGACTTGCTCGCTCGACGGGCCAATTATTGCGCATAGTATGGATAAATACGTTCGTCCGCGCACTCGCTGGAAGAACGGGCTCCCTCCGACATCCGATGGTCTGCCGCGGTTACCCGCCAGCCACCGAGAAGAGAGGTCGATGTGAAAACAGGAACTGTCCGAGGTTCGGGGGGACCGAAAGCGCGGCTGCGCTGGGCCGCCGCTGCCGTGGCCGCCTGCGCTGTCCTCGCGGCGTGCGCCGGCCCCGCCGACCAGGCGAGGTCCGGAGGCACCCCCGCGGACGCAGCGGCGGCCAAGCAGGTCGTCGACAAGTACACCGCCGCGCCCACGACCATCACGCAGACGACCGGTCTCACCGGCCTTGTACCCGCGGGCAAGAAGATCGTCTTCGCCAACAGCGGGCTGCCAGCCACCCAACTGATCGCGGGCGGGGTGCAGGAGGCGGCGACGGCACTCGGCTACGGCTACCAGAGCGTTTCCTACGACAGCGGCAATCCCGCGACGCTGCAGGCTGCCTTACGCACGGCGCTCGCGAGCAAACCCGACGCGGTCATCATCGCCGGCAACGCGCCCGCGACGTTCGGCGAAGCAACGCTGCAGGCCTACCGCGACGCGGGTGTCCCGCTCGTCGTCGGCTCGGTCTGCCCGAACGACACCAAGGCGCCGGTCGTCGCAGGCGCGGCAGGGTGCGAGCTGGAGGAGGCCACCGGCCGGGCGTTCGCCGACTGGTTCATCGCCGACTCCGGGGGCAAGGGCAAGGCACTGTTCACCAACGTGAAAGCCATCCCGTCGCTGGCTGCGTTCGTCAACGCCTTCTCGGCCGAGGCGTCCGCGAAATGCGCCGAGTGCGAGGTGGACATCCTCGAGGCGACGCTCAACCAGGTGTCGGAGAACCAGATCGTCCCGAGTGCGGTGAACAAGTTGCGGACCGATCCGTCCTACAACTACCTGTTTTTCGACAACGCACAGTGGTCCAAGGGAATCCTGCCCGCGCTCAAGGCCGCGGGGCACCAGGACGTGAAGGTCGGAGGGCGGTCGCTGGACGAGGGCGCGCTCAATGCGCTGCATGACGGCACGGAGTCCGCGTGGACCGCCTTGGCGTACAACGTGATCGGTTACGGCGACATGGACGCCGCGCTACGCGCGATCGCCAAGGAGCCGGCGGCGGTCGTGGTCCCGCCGTTCCAGATCGTGACGCCGCAGAACGCCAAGGACGTCACCGCGCCGTACCGGTACCCGACCGACGCTCTGAAGCAGTACCTGAAGCTCTGGAAGGTCGGCTGAGCGTGGGACCGCGGGTGAGCGACACCGACGTCGCACCGGCACTGCACATCGACGGCGTGGCCAAGTCCTTCCACGGCAGGACCGTGCTGCACCCGTTCGAGCTGCGGATCGCGCCAGGCGAGATCCACGCGCTGCTCGGCCAGAACGGTTCGGGCAAGTCGACGCTGATCAAGGTGCTGTCCGGGTTCCACCAGCCTGATTCCGGCGGAACCGTGCTGGTGGCCGGGCAGCCGTTGCCGCCCGGCTCGGCCGAGTCCGCCCACCGGCTAGGGCTCCGGTTCGTCCATCAGGATCTGGGCCTCGTCGATGCGAGCTCCATTGTGGACAACCTGCTGTTCGGGCACGGCTTCCCCACCCGGTTCGGGACCGTGCGGGCGGCCGCGGCCAGGCGGCGGTGTGCCGCGGCGCTGCACGCGGTCGGGCTCGATCTCGACCCGGGTGTGCCCGTCGCGGCGCTGACCCCGGCCCAGCGCACGGGTGTCGCCGTGGCCCGGGCGATGTTCGCGAGCGACGAACGTGCCCGCGTACTCGTCCTGGACGAGCCCACGGCGACGTTGCCCGCGGAAGAGGTAGACCATCTGCACGGGACGTTGCGGCGAGCGGCCGGGCAGGGGGTCGCGATCCTTTACGTCACACACTTTCTCGACGAGGTGTACCGGCTCGCGGACGCGGTCAGCGTGCTGCGCGACGGTTATCTCGTCACGACCTCGGCGGTCGAGGAGATCGAACGGCCGAAGCTGGTGCACCACCTGGTCGGCGGCGAACTCGAAGGTGTGCGCCGGGAAGCCCGCCGGCCGGCGCCCGGCCACGGCGCATCCTTCGTGGTCCGCGACCTGCGCGCCGGCCGTATCCGCGGGGTGGACCTCGGCGCCGCGAGCGGCGAGATCCTCGGTGTGTACGGGTTGACCGGTTCCGGCCGGGAGTCCCTGCTGGCGGCCGTTTTTGGTGCCACCACGAGGGAATCGGGGCATGTTCTGCTGGCGGGCCGGGAGATCCGGCCATCGCCGGGCGGCTCGATCGCCGCAGGGATCGGCTACCTGCCACCGGACCGGAAGGTCAGCGGCGGCTGCCTGGCCCTGCCCGCCGCGGAGAACCTGACACTCCCTAGTCTGCGGACGTTCTGGGCCCGCGGGTGGCTGTCCAAGCGCGGCGAGTCGGCCGAGGTGCGCGACTGGTTCGGGCGACTGCAGGTGCGGCCGGGTGACGGTATCCGGCTGCCGCTGAGCAGTTTCAGCGGCGGGAACCAGCAGAAGGTGCTGCTCGGCAAGTGGCTCCGGCTCGAACCGAAGGTGCTGTTGCTGGACGAACCCACGCAGGGTGTCGACGTGGGCGCGAAAGCCGAGCTCCACCGGCAGATCCTGAAGGCGGCCGAGTCCGGTGCGGTCGTCGTCGTCAGCTCGACCGACGTCGAGGAGCTGGCGACGCTGTGCGACCGGGTGCTGGTGATGCGCGACGGCGTGGTCGCCGAGGATCTGTGCGGCGACGACGTCACCGAACGAGAGATCAACCGCAGCTCCCACCAAGCCGTGACTTCGAGTTCAGGGACGGAAAGATGACCAGCAGGGGATTCACGCTCGGCTTCGACCGGTTCAGCGGCCTCTATCTGTGGGCCCTGCTTATTGCCGTGTTCTCGCTGGCGGCGCCGGCGACGTTCCCGACGATGTCGACGGTGCACCTGCTCGCCTCGACCCAGGCCGTCGCGGGCGTCATCGCGCTCGGGCTGCTGGTCGCGATGGCCGCCGGCCAGTTCGACGTGTCCGTCGGGGCGACCGCGAACCTGGCCGGCATCATCGCAGTCATCGTGCAGTTCAAGGGGATCATGGGCGCCGTGCCCGCGACGCTGCTCGGGATTGCCGCCGGGATCGCCGTCGGCTTCGTCAACGGCTTCATCGTGGTGAAGCTGAAGGTGAACTCTTTCGTCGGCACGCTCGGTATGGGCTCGGTCCTCGCGGCGCTTCTCGTCGTCGTCACCGGCAACGAGGAGCCGTTGCCCGTGGACTCCGCGTTCTTCAACGGCATGACACAGAACGACGTCTTCGGTTTCCAGTACGTGGTCGTCTACCTGATCATCCTGGCCCTCGTGCTGTGGTGGGTGCTGGAGAAGACCCCGGCCGGCCGCTACATCTACGCCACCGGAAGCAATCCGGAGGCGGCCCGGCTGTCCGGAGTCGCAGTCGACAAATGGTCCTGGATCGCGCTCACCGCCTCCGGCGGGATTTGCGGTCTCGGCGGTGTGCTGTTCGTGTCGCTGACCGGGCCGTCGCTCGGCTTCGGCAACTCGCTGCTGCTGCCGGCGTTCGCCGCGGTGTTCCTCGGATCCACCCAGCTGACGCCGGGCAAGCGCAACGTGTGGGGCACGTTGCTGGCGATCTTCGTGATCGCGACTGGCGTCCAGGGCCTGCAGTTGGTGTCCGGGGCGCAGTGGGTCGCCGCGCTGTTCAACGGGCTCGCCCTGATCGCGGCCGTTGCGCTGGCCGCCCGCGAGCGGCGCGCGCTGCCCGGCCGGGCTGCCCGACGCCTCTCTCGTGTCCGGGAGACACCCCCGAACCCGGCCGAACCGGTCGCGATGGCACGAAAGGACTGAGCATGTCTCTCGAAGTTCCGGAAATCATCCGAGATGGCCGCCTGCGCGACCGCACGGTCATCGTTACCGGCGGTGGTTCGAGCGGGGACATGGCGGGCACCGGTGCGGCCATCTGCGTGCTGTTCGCGGTTAAGGGCGCCAATGTGGTGATCCTCGACCGCGACCAGGACCGGGCGGCGCACACCCTCGCAGCGGTCGAGGCCGAGGGAGCCGAAGCGACCGTCGTCGCCGCCGACATCACCGATGGTGCGCAGTGCCGGGCCGCGGCCGAGCAGGCGCAGCGTACCTACGGCGGTGTCGATGTGCTTGTGAACAACGCCGCCATCGCGCCGCCCGAGCAGGACGCGGACGAGGCGTTGTGGGACGCGATCGTGACGCTGAACCTGAAGGCCGCCAAGCTCATGTCCGACGCGGTGCTGCCCTCCATGCGGCAGCGGGGGCGTGGGTCCATTGTGAACATCAGCTCGATCGCGGCGTACGAGGCGGGTGGTGGCCAGGCGTACTCTGCGGCCAAAGCCGGGCTGGACGGCCTGGGCCGTGCGATGGCGTTTCACGAGGGGCCGCAGGGGATCCGGGTCAACAACGTCGCACCCGGCCACGTCGCGATCCCGATGGGGCTGGGTTTCCGCGGCTGGGACAACGATCTCGCGGCGGGCCGGGCCACCCGGATCCGGCGCGCGCGAGCGACGATGCTCGGCACCGAGGGCACCGGATGGGATGTCGCCTATGCGGCCTTGTTTTTCGCCAGCGACGAGTCCCGCTACGTGACGGCGACTAGCCTGCCCGTCGACGGCGGCACCACCGCGGTGTTCCCCATCATGATGTGGTCCCAGCTAGCGAACATAGAAGACGCCGGGTAGCCGCCGTCAGGACCAGGTGATGCGGGTAGCGGGGAAGCTCGGCGCGGTGTCCCGGATCTTGCCGAGGTAGTAGTTCATGTGCTCGCGCATGAGGTCCTCGGCACGGTCCGCGTCACCGGCGAGGATCGCCTCCCCGATCTCGCGGTGCTCCAGCCGGATGCTCGGGTCGGTCGTCACCCGGGCGACCCCACCGCCCACGATCGGCCCGGTGTAGAGCTCCTTCAGCGCGGTCGCCACCAGGTCCAGCACGCGGTTGCCGGACATGGTCGAGATAACGTAATGGAACTCGTTCGCCGCTTCGATATAGTTGTGGTCGCCGCCCGCGACCGCTTCCTCTGCGGCCAGCGCGGCCTCGAGTCGAGCAGAACGGTCCGGAGACAGGTTCTCGGCTGCCAGCCTGGCCACGTGCGGCTCGATGAACAGCCGCGTGTGCGCCAGTTCTTCGATCGTCGCGCCGCGCAGGCTGAGGTACAGCGACAGGGTACGGGCGACGTACCGCGGGTCGACGGCCACGATCACCGGTCCGCCCTTCGGGCCGGTCACCAGGCTGATGAGCCCATGCACCTCTAGCAACCGCAGCGCTTCGCGCACCGAACCCCGCCCGACGCCGAAGTATTCGGACATGACGGCCTCATTCGGCAGGCGGTCGCCGGGGCCGAGCCCACGCTCGATGATGTCATTGACCAGTGCGCTCGCGATGCGCTCGGATACCTTGGAGCCACGCGAGAGGGCGCCGGCCGAAAACGCGAGCTCGGCCAATGGCGGTGCCGGCGTCTCGGGGGCGGCCGGCTTCCGGCCCTTTCCCCCGCCAGCGCGTTGGTCCATGGTTTTCTTAGCCATGAATAGCATGGTACCGAAGACCGATCCTGTCGTGGCTGCACGGACGGGAGATCCCTGTCGCTATCTAATTATGCGGATAGTAGATATAGTTGAGCCGTCGTCGAGGAGGTTTGACCGTGAGTGAACTGACCGGGAAGGTTGCCATCGTCACCGGCGCCGCCCAGGGGCTCGGGGTGGGGATCGCCCATGCACTGCGCGCAGCGGGTGCGCGCCTGGCCCTCGTCGATATCAATGGCGACGGCCTGGCCGCGGCAGCGGAAGAGGTCGCCGGGAGGGAGCCGGGAAGCGTCGGGCATTTCGTCACCGACCTCGCGGACGCCGATCAGGTGCACCGTCTCCCGGAGCAGGTGATCGAACGGTTCGGCGCACTGGACATTCTCGTCAACAACGCCGGCGTGCGGTCGATCTCGCCGTTTCTCGTCCAGTCGCCGGCACAATGGCGGGCCACACTCGACGTCAACCTGACCGCGCCGTACCTGCTCTGCCAGGCCGTGATCCCGCACATGATCGAGCGCGGCGGCGGCAAGGTCGTCAACATCACCTCCACCGCGGCCACCCTGGGGTTCAAGAACCGTTCGGCCTACAACGTGTCGAAGGCTGGGCTGGCGATGCTGACCAAGTCGATCGCGCTGGAACTGGCCGGATCCGGCATCAACTGCAACGCTGTTGCGCCCGGTGTGGTGCGAACCCCGTTGAACAGCAGCTACTTCGACGACGCGGAGTTCACCCGGGTCATCGTCGAGAACACGCCGGCGGAGACCTGGGGAAGTCCCGCCGATATCGGCTCGGCGGTGCGGTTCCTGTGCGGGCCCGCCGCGGATTTCGTCAACGGTGCCGAACTGCTCGTGGACGGCGGCTGGTGCACCGGCAAGGGGTATTGAGAGGAATCATGACCGTGCACGAGGCGGCCCTCGGCCGCTATTTCGAGGATTTCGTCATCGGCGACATCTACCAGCATCCGTTCGGCCGCACGATCGGTGAAGCAGACTGTAGCTGGTTCACGCTGTTGACGTGCAACACCAACCAGAACCACTTCAACGCGCACCTGGCCCAGCAGAACCCGGTGTCGGGCGGGCGGATCATCGTCAACTCCGGGCTGACCATCGCGGTCGTGCTGGGGCTGAGCGTGCTCGACATGAGCCAGAACGCCGTCGCGAACCTCGGCATCGACGACCTGAAGCTGACACATCCCGTGTACGTCGGCGACACGCTCTACGCCGAGAGTATCTGCACCGGGCTGCGGCCGAGCGCTTCGCGCCCCGGGTTCGGCATCGTGTCGATGCGCACGCGGGGGCTCAACCAGGACGGCGACGAGATCATGTCCTGGAACCGTGCGGCGCTCCTGCCCAGCCGGGAAAGTGGCGTCGGGCAAGGCTACTTCCCTGTCGCCAAGGTCGGTCCACTCTCGTTCCCGGTGACGCCGTTGACCACCATGTGAACGCATGTAAGAATCGTTCCAACCGATCCATCCGCATAATTTGCTAATCACAAGGGAGTGAGCAATGGGCGGACGCGTGGCCGGCAAGGTCGCAGTCATCACCGGCGCGGCGCGAGGGCAGGGGCGAAGCCACGCGGTCCGGCTCGCCGAGGAGGGCGCGGACATCATCGCGCTCGACGCCTGCACGAACTTCCCGACCGTCACCTACGACATGGCCAACGAAGCCGATCTCGAGCAGACCAGGAAAGAAGTCGAGGCTCTGGACCGGCACATCGTCACCGCCAAAGTCGACGTCCGCGACGCGGCCAGCCTGAAATCCGCGGTCGACGCGGGGGTCGCCCAGCTGGGCAGGCTCGACGTCGTCGTCGCGAACGCCGGTGTCGGCACCTGGCAGAACTGGAACGAAACCACCCCCGAGGTTTGGCAGGAGACGCTCGACATCAACCTCACCGGTGTCTGGAACACGATGGTCGCCGGCGCGCCACACCTAATCGACGCGGGCGGCGGATCGATCATCTGCACCAGCTCGACCGCGGGCCTGAAGGGCACCCCGTGGCTCGGACCCTATGTCGCGGCGAAGCACGGCGTCGTGGGCATCGTGAACATGATGGCCAACGAGCTGGCGAAACACAGTGTTCGCGTGAACTCCGTGCATCCAACCGGGGTGAACACCCCGTTCGTCACCGCCGGCATGGGCGACATGGACTACCTGATCGGGCGCGACCCCGACCTCGGCCCACTGTTCGTCAACTCCCTGCCAGTCGAACTGCTCGAGCCCCGTGACATCAGCAACGCGGTCCTGTTCCTCGCCTCCGACGAGGCCAAGTACGTGACGGGACTGCAGCTCAAAGTCGACGCCGGTAACTGCAACCGCTGACAACAACGAGGAGCCGGTATGAGTGTCGCGAAGACCGTTGAGATTCCCGCGGGCCACTTCGGCGAGCTATCGATCGGCGGCGGCTGGGTCACGCCCGCGACGAGTGAGACCTTCGACGTCGTGAATCCCGCGACGGAAGAGGTGATCGCCCGGGTCGCCGCACCATCCACTAAGGACGCGGATCGCGCCGTGGCCGCCGCCCGGCGAGCCTTCGATGAGGGGCCGTGGCCGTGGTTGGCCCCGGGCGAGCGGGCCGAGGCTGTCGTGCGCCTGTGCGACGCGTTCGAGCGCCGGCTGAGCGAGCTGAATCTCGCCTGGGCGCTCGAATCGGGCGCGCCACTGGCGCATGGTGAGCTGATGAACGACGGCGCCGGGGTGGCCGTGTGGCGGCACGCGGTCGGCTTGGCCCCGGACCTGCCGTGGGAGGAGGACCGCGGCGACGCCCTCGTGCGCCGCGAGCCGGTCGGCACCGTTCTGGCGGTGCTCACCTACAACGGACCGGTCGTGCTGATGGGGATGAAGGTCGTTCCCGCGCTTCTCGCCGGGTGCCCGGTGATCGTGAAGCACGCCCCCGAGTCCCAGTTGACCGCTCGGATCCTCGCGGATGCGGCACACGAGGCGGGCCTTCCCGAAGGTGTGCTGAGTTTCCTGCCCGCCAGCACCGAGGTCACCCAATACCTCGTCGGCCATGACGGTGTCGATCTCGTGACCGTCACCGGCGGTGTCTCGATCGGCGTCGACGTCGTCCAGCGCACGTCCAGCCGGCTCGCCCGCACGATCCTGGAACTGGGCGGCAAGTCACCAGCGATCCTGGCCGACGATGTCGACCTGGATGTCGTGATGGAGTCGCTCGCCGAGGGGGCGAGTTCCTTTCTGGGGCAGATTTGCGTGAGCCTGTCCCGGATCGTGGCCCCGCGCTCCCGGTACGACGAGGTCGTGGGTGCGCTGGCCAGCTACTATTCCGGGCTGCGGATCGGCGATCCGCTCGACCGCGATGTCCAAAGAGGACCACTCGCCGTCGAACGGGCGAGGCAGCGCACCGAGACGGTGGTCGAGACGGCACGCCAGGCAGGCGCCCGCGTCGTCGTGGGCGGGAAGCGGCCCGCTCATCTCGAGCAAGGCTGGTTCTACGAACCAACGCTGCTCGCCGACGTGTCGAACGACATGGCGGTCGCGCGCCAGGAGATCTTCGGCCCGGTCACGTCCGTGATCCCGTATGACGACATCGAAGACGCGGTACGGATCGCCAACGACACGCAATACGGCCTGGCCGCGTCCGTCTATGCCGCGTCGACCGGCGCCGCCCTCGACATCGCGCGCCGTATCCGCTCGGGAACCGTGGCGGTCAACACCGCTGGCATGTCCCTGACCCAGCCCTTCGGCGGCGTGCGCTGCTCGGGCTGGGGCCGCGAATGCGGGGCCGAAGGGATCCTGGAGTTCACCGACATCAAGCAGATCCTCGTGGCGGGTGGTGCGAGCTTCCTCCAAAGCAGCCTCGGGTAACCGGGGGTCTGTAACGGGAGCGGTGTTTCCGGAGCTGGTTGTTATTGATCGGGAACTCAGGGTTGTGATCTTCGTTGGTCTGGCATGTGCGCTGGTGTGCGGGACGCGCGGAGGTTATCGCCTGAGGCGCAGGAGGATCTGCGGCGCAGGGTGGTCGCGGCTTTTCCATGGCGGGACGTCCCGGGTCGAAGCGGCGAGGGTGTTCGCGGTGGCCCCGCGGTCGGTGCCCAGATGGGTGCAGGCGTGGCGAAAACAGTGTTCGAAGGGTCTTACCGGGTATCGTCGGGGCCGCAGGCCCGGCGAGCAGAAGGCATGGAGTGCCCGCCAGCAGCGCAAGCTGCGGTACGCGGTGGCCGAACACCCCAGCGGCGTTCGGGCTGGCCAGCCTGGTGTGGACCCCCAAGACGGTGGCCGAGCTGATCCGGGTGCGGCACGGCATCGTGTTGAGCCTGACCACAGTCGCAAGTGCCTGCACCCGCTTGCCAATCGCGATGTACAACGCCTCACCCGTGTGGTGTCCAGCAGCCGCTCTTCACCTGCCACACGTAGCCACACGGTCGCACGGGGACACCGGTATCCCGGCCGCGTTCGGTTGCATCAACTCCCTCACCACATCGGTGACTGAACCGTGCGTATGCCACAACGGCCGCGGCCGTTGTGTCTCCAGTTCGTCCAGGCGAAACCTCACCGCAACGGCGTCCGACGTCGAGGTCGCGCCGTAGATGTTCAGCGCGCCAGACGTTTTGAGAATCCCCTGCAACGTAGTCATGTTCGCCAGGTTCGGCAGGTAGACGAACACGAAGCCAGCGCGGCGGGTGTCCTCGATCGCTTCGATGTGCGGGCGGAGCCACACAGGCAGCGCTGCGAGCCCGGGCAGCATGTGCGCCGAAATGGTCATCGCGCCGATACCTCCCCTTGCCGCAACCGCGTTCGTGGACCGGCTGCCTGCCCATCGCACCCGCAAGTTCTCGTCCTCGCTCTACGAATTCCCGGCATGCCGCCAAGTCTGCTGGTGATCTGGCGGTCGCGGGACGGCGCACAAACGGGTTGTCAAGGGGAGGGTTGCGGGAGGATAACCCGGATCCTCATGCGTGACGACGATTACTCATTGTGCAAATATGGACCCGTTCGGCCCCGTCTAGGAGATCACCCGTGCCTGAGCCCAACGATCAACTTCGCAGCGCTCGTGAGCACTGCGAATCACCGAACGCAACAGGCGAACCGCTGTCGCGCCAGGAACTCGCCGACCTGGTCAACACGTGGGTCTACGAGCACACGAACCCGCCCCGCGTGATCGCGCTGGACGCGAACTACATCGGAAAACTGGAGCAGGGAAAGATCCGGTGGCCGCAGGACGACGACCGCCGTGCAGCACTACGCGCAGTACTCAATGCCCGTACCGATCAGGAGTTGGGGTTTCGACGTCCCCGCCGAAGTCGTTCTACGGTGGCAGACGTGGACCGTCAGCAATTTTTGCGTGCAGCCGTCGGCGCTGGCGCTGCAGCCGTAGTTGGCCAGTCGGTCGTTGACATGCTGGCCCCTACCGAGCCGACTCCAGTCCCAGCCGTCGTTGGCACGTCAGAGGTGGCCGACGTCCGTGCCGCCGCTCAAGCCTTCAGCGGTTGGGATGCGCGATACGGGGGTGGACTCGTCCGGGAAGCCGTGGCCGCGCAACTGCGCTATTCCGCGGAGCTTCTCAATGGGCGCTGCGTTTCAGGGGTTCGGAACGACTTTTTTCAGCCGTTGGATATCTAGCTCACGTCACGGGTTTCATGGCGTTTGATGCTTACGCCCACGAAGACGCTCGCCGCATGTTCCGCTTCGCGCTGGCGTGCGCCGAGGAGGCTGTGTTGTGGCGGGCGCCTTTGACCGCGCGGCTCAGCACTGCCCGTGCGGCTTTCACCGCGAGTCAACGCAAGCAAGCCGCGAAGGCCGCGTGGGAGTGCAGCCTGTGCGGCTGCGCTGGCGAGCGAGGAGTTCGCGCTGGCAGGCCGCGTGGACGAGGCGGGTGTGGTCACCGTCTGGTGAGCTGGGCCGTCCGTGGTGGGTGAGGTAGTTGGCGTTGATCGCCCGTCGGACGACGTGCTGCCACCACCGTTCCCATTCGTGGGGGGACTGCGGCGGTTGGTCGGCGGTCAGGATCGGTCCCCGGCAGATCGGGCAGGCGGCCGTCCTGCTTGGTGAGCAGGCGCAGCGTGTAGCTGTCCAGCGGGGTTTGATGCGCCGTCGCCGGTTCGCCGCCTTTCGGTTTCTTGAAGGCGACGGTGATGGTGCCGGATTCGCCTTCGTAGCCTAAATCGCCCAGGACGGGCAGGTCATCGCTGGTC
>NZ_JBSFLZ010000076.1:0-35091 GCF_053599315.1 Saccharopolyspora sp. NPDC000995 | reverse complement strand
GCGGCGTGGTTGGCGGTGCGGTGCTCGAAATCGGCGGTGTGTGAGCTGATGCGGATCGCCTGGCGCACAGTCGGGGCGATCCTGGCCCGTGTGTGACAGCCGACGACGTCCGCCGCGTGCTGGAGGCCGTCACCGATGAGCCGGCCCTGGTATTCGGCAGCAGCGGTGGCGCCGTCACCGGGCTTGCGCTCGCTGTCCTGCACCCGGAACGGGTGCGGACGGTCGTCGCTCACGAGCCCCCGATGATCGAGATGCTGCCGGATGCCGAGCAGGTCCGCGCACAGGTTCGGGACGTGTACGACACGTACTTGGCAGCGGGCGCCGGTGCGGCGTTCGGGAAGTTCATGGCCATGGCAGGGTTCGAGGTGCCAGAGCCCGATCCGGCGTCGCCGCCAGCACCACCGTCTGAACAGGACCAGGCTGACGGCGAGCGGATGCTTGCGCACAGCCTGCTGCCCGTCACCAGCTACCGCCCCGGCATCGCCGCATTGAAGGCCGCACCCTCAAGGGTCGTGATCGCTGGCGGCGCGACGTCGAGCGGTCAGCTGGCGCACCGAAGCGCCAGCGCGCTCGCCGATGCGTTGGGCGGTCCACTGGTCGAGTTTCCCGGCGGTCACGGTGGTTTCCTGGAGCCGGGCGACGGACCGGAGGCTTTCGCGCGCGTGCTCTGCCAAGTTCTCGCCGAGGACTCCTGACTATTAGGGATCATCCCGCCAGCCGGTAGCCCGTGGGGGTAGGCCGGAGGGCACGGCGACGGCGAACGTCGTGAGCACATGCACCGTGGCAACGCTGACTCGCTGGTGTTCACCACCAGGGCTTGAGCCCGTCAGGCCGCGTCGGTGGCCGAGTATCCGGCAGGCGGTCCAGGCGGGGGTTCGATCGTGACGGGAGCCGTCGAGGTGATCCCGAGGCGGCGGGCACGCCGGTCGATCCAGCACGTGTAGACCATGGTGATGAGCGTGCTCGGCAAGACCTCCCACACATCGTAGGCGCCGCTGTGGTCCAGGCTCGGCACCCCGTGGGGCGCGGCGGCCAGGGCGAAGGTGAGGTTGTTCGCCACGTGCAGGGCGATCGCCGCCTCAAGCCCTCCGGTGCGGATGGTCAGCCAGCACATGGCCATCGCGAAGACGAAGAGGTCGACGACCACGAGCGGTTCGGTGTAGTCGTGCAGTACGACGAACAGCAACGAACTGGCCACCGCACCGGGCCACGGCGTGCGGGTCCAGGACGCGAAGGTCTGCACGAGCCAGCCGCGGCAGACGTATTCCTCGGTGGCAGCCTGCAGGGGGATGACCGCCATCGAGATGGCGACCACCGCCAGGAACGTCAGCCACCCCGGCCACGACGCGGCGTCCCACCCGTTTAAGACGAGGTCGACGGCGGTGACCAGGATGAAGCCCAGGAAGGCCCACCTGGTGCAGTAGCCCAACCACCGCCACCGCAGCCGTCCATCCACACTGGACAACGTGCCCACCGGCCGGCGCTGCGTTGTCCTCGTGACCAGGAGGACGACGGGCAGGACGACGGCGATGGATACGAAGCCGAGCGCGAAGTTCCACATCGGGTCCGCGAACCCCAGCTCCGCATCCATCCCGACGCCCACCGCGAAGGCCACGACCATGGCGGCGCTGTAGGCCAGCAGCATCAGCGCCATCGCGAGCACGGGGAACAGCACGAGGCCCACCAGCGGTCGCCACCAGCGGTGTGCCGCGGTGCGCGCGAGCAGGTGGTACGGAGTGCCCGGACGGTGGGCTTCGGCGGCGACGGCCGATCCCCCTTGGAGGTGCATGTAGGTCCCTTCGGTGTGGTCGTGGTGGCTCCGCTCGAGAACCCGCCGCTCGCCCAGTCGTGTGCCGATAGTCTTCGCCGCGTGGCCGATCGTCCATCAATGAAACGTGACGAGTGGGCCACCGGCTTTGGCCGGTGGGGACTCGCGTCGAGTTCGAGCTGCAAGTGAAACGCGCGTGTGATGATTACGTGACCGTGGTCCGAACACGGCAGGTATTTGGCGCGTGGGTGCTGGGAATCAGCGGAGAACGGCGGCCTGACCAACGATGCAGGGCTGATGGTCGATTCGGAGCGCGTGTGCTCCTCAGGCGCTGGGTCTTCGCGCCATCGTCCTCAGTGGACCCGCGTCAGCGGACCTCGTCGGGTTCGGACGGCGAGCCAGGCCGGTCGTGTTGCTCCTGGCGGAACACCCACCAGCGGGAGGCGGTGTAGGTCAACAGCGCTACGCACGCCCCGGCGAACAGCCTGGCCAGCCGGAAGTCGCCGCCCAGCGCGGAAACGCCCGTGGTCACGCCAATGGTGAGCCCGTAGTCGCAGGCGACGACCATCGCATAGCGGAGGACCTGGCCGCCGACCGGGGCGTGCGACCGGAAGTTGACCGTTCGGTTGAGCACGAAGTTCAGCAAGAAGGCGAACACGTACGACACGGTCACGGCGACCGGCAGCGGCAACGGGGTCCAGGCGCGCAGCGACGTCAGGATGGCGAGGTCGATCAGGAAGGTGAACCCGCCCAGGATCGCGAAGCCAGCGAACTCGCGGGAGACCACGCGGCGAAGCCAGGCCGGAAGCCGGTCAAGCCACGAGGTGAGCAGGTCGCCGACCCGCTCGGCCGCGCGAGCCCTGGTCGTCGTGGCCTGCTCGTCCATCCTCACCCCAGCGCACCAATCACATTCCGGCAGCAGCCGACACAGCCAATCGGCGGAGTCGCTGGCCCGCCCATCCTATGGAAGCCCCTCGGCGTCAGGTGCTCGCGGACCGGCGGGCGACATCTTCTCGCCCGCTGTTCAGAGATTGTTCGAATTCCGTTCCGCCGCCGTATCCAATCGGTCCGCGAACGTCCAAAGCGGATCGAGTCGATCGGCGGCGAGCTCGGTCAGATGACAACCCCAGGCCAGGACCGGCAGGGACCGCAGGTGGACCAGCACGCACATCAGGGCCAGGAAGCCGCTGCTTTACGGCAGCACCCGGCGGAAGATGTCAACTTCCCGGCCAGCCACACCGACCGCCCCGGCAGCGATGGCCAGGTTCTCCGCCGAAATCATCTTGCCGAGCACGCCCGGAGCCCTAGGCTGCGGCGGTCAGCAGCGGATCGATGCCCGCCAGCTCCGCGGCGGCCACCTGCAACACCCCGAACAGCGAGTTCGACGAGGGATGGCAGCCAACCGGGTAAGCAGGCCGGGGATGAGAAGGGCGCCGCAGAAGATTCGAACACGCCGTCGAGGTAGACGAACGACCCCGGGGCGGGCGGGGCAGTCTTGGCGAAGCGCGTCCGGGCCCCAGCTCGCCGGACTGCAGGAACATCAGAATTTCACAGTGGATTTATGCCGGGCCGGGCGCCCGCCGCCGTCGTGGTTGGATCTCGGGCAGGTGCTCGCGCACGAGCAAACCGCTGAGCACTACGATCCACAGCGCGGTCAGCCCACCGGGCAGGTAGGTGGCCAACACGCCGCCGGGAGCGATCGCGCCGGCTCCGCCGAGGACGGTGAGCGCGCCCAGGATCCGGATGACGGCGACGAATCCGGAGAACCACGCCGCCCACTGCGGGAGAACCCCGGTCCGCGCGATGGCGGCGGCGCATGCCGCCAGCGGCAGGGCGACGGCCATTCCCGCGAGCGTGCCCACGGCGGCCACCGCGCTGTAGGGCGCGGAGGCGAGACCGATCAGCATGGGATGCGCGGTCAACGCGTAGGCCGTACCGCCGAGGATCGATGCCCCGAGGAACCCGATGGTGCCGGTGAGCACGAAGCCCGCCAGCACGACCGCGGGGGCGTCGCTGTTTGGATCGGCCAGCCTGAACGCGGTGGCGAGCGTGGCGCCGAACCAAACGAACAAGGCCACCGCGGCGGCGTTGAGCACGGCCGCGGCCATGATCACGTCGCGCGAGTTGGTCAGGTACAAGGCGATGGTGTCGCTGGAGGCAGTGATCCTGGGAGCGCCGCGGAGCAGGATGCCCGCCACGATGGCGAGCACGAGCGAAGCGAGGCCGGCCAGCCCGCCCCAGCGCATCTCGTGGCCTTCACTCATCGATTCCTCCCGGCGACTTCGGTGAACACGATTTTCGTCGAGCGTTGCGGGCGGAGGGCATGCAGTCATGCGGCCAAAGGTCCTCTGTTGCCACAGCCCTTGCGCCACACCACGAACGCCCCTCACACGGCTCCCACGAGCAACTCGCGTCCGGTGACCATCTCCCCTTGCAGAAGACGCTGCGGGCTGCGCGACCGTCGGGGGACCCCGTCGGCTCATGGCTGAGAGGGACGACGGTCGGCCATGACGGGTCTGCGCACCGATCTGTACGAGCTCAGGATGGCGGCCAGCTACTTGCGACCGGACATCACAGCCCCGGCGGCCTTGCGCTTGTTCGCGCGGAAACTCCCGCGCGAACGCCGTTTTCTCGTCGCGACCGGCCTCGCCGACTGCCTGGACTTTTTGGCGCGGCTGCATTTCAGCGCCGACGACTTGACCTACCTCGGCGACGTCGTGCACCTGGAGGAAAGCGACCTGGCGGCGTTGGCGGAGCTGCGCTTCACCGGTGACGTGTGGGCCGTGCCCGAAGGGCGGGCTGGTCTTCGCCGGTGAGCCCTTCCTGCTCAGCGGGAGTGCGGTTGGCCGGGATACCACCAGTTCGATGGCGGCGCTTTCCGGTTCGCTCCGCGTTCAACGGCCGCAGGCAAGGCGACTTCGAGACCGTGCGCCACGACGGTCCTGCTGATGTCCGACGGCGACACGATGCCCACCAACCTGCTGTCGTTGAAGACCAAGATGCGGCCGTCGGTGGACTCGCACAGCCGGGGCAGGACGGCTGCCAGGGGCTCGTCCGGTGCTGCGGTGGGCACGCGGTCCATCGGGCAGGCGGCGTCGCGCAGCGCGGTCGTCGGTCGGTCATGCGTGGCTAGGCAGCGGACGCGGCGGAGGGAGACCAATCCGCCGACGCTGCCGTCCTCGCGGAGCACCGGGAAACTGGCGTGCCCGCGTTCGCGGCCCAGAAAATCGCCGACCGTCAACCGGCCGTCGACCGCCTCGACCGGATGCGACATCACATCCCGCACCCGCACTCCGGCCAGGGCCAACCCCACGCGGGCCTGGCGCTCCTCGGCGAAGGCCACGTTCGTGATGAACAACCCCAGCAGGACCCACCACAGTCCGGCGGCCCCCTGAGTGATCAACTGCGCGAATCCCGCGGCGATTAGCAGGTAGCCGAGCCCGAGCCCGGCGCGTGCCGACCACACGGCCGCTTTGAACCGGTCCCCGCGCCACCGCCACAGCGCCGCGCGCAGCACGCGGCCACCGTCCAGCGGAGCCGCCGGAACGAGGTTGAACACCGCCAGCACAAGGTTCAGCAGGGCCAGGTAGGTCAGCACCCCGACGATCAGGTCGCTCGCGTCCGATCGGGCCGCGCCCCAGGCCAGCGCGCCGAAGACCACGCCCACGGCCGCGCTGGTTACGGGCCCGACGATAGATATGCGCAGGTCAGCGCCGGGGCTGCGCGCTTCGCCCCGCAGTCGGGCGATACCGCCCAGCAGCCACAGCGTGATGCCCTCGACGGCGACGCCGTTGCGGAGTGCCACGATCGCGTGCGCGAGTTCGTGCGCCAGCAGCGAGCCGACCAGGAGGACCGCGGCGGCGACCCCGGCCAGCGCATAGCCGAGGGAGGAGTGCCCGGGAAACGCCAGCGGCAGCTGGTAGACGGCCAATCCGGCGGCGACCAGGACAACGATGCCGAGCACGCTCCAGTGCAGCCCGATCCGCACCCCAACCACTCGCCCCACCGGGAGCGTTCCTCCCATGACCGCACCTCGCGACCTGCCGGATTCAGCGTTTCCCCCAGTGTGCCTCCCCAGCGACCGCCCGGCGGCGGTGCACTTCCGGCAGGAAGTTTGCCAGCGGCGTCACGTCGGGTCGCGCACAGGACAGTGCGGACTGACACCAGAACATATCGCCCAAACGAGGCGCATGGCGCAACGATTCCGGCGGGACGATGAGCCGATGCCGGCGCGGTCACTCGCCGCCTTTCTGGATGTACGAGCGCACGAACTCGGCGGCGTTCTCCTCGAGGACGTCGTCGATCTCGTCCAACATGGCTTCAGTGGTGTCGTCGAGTTCGTCGCGCCGGTCCTGTCCGCTGGGCGTCGGCTCAGGTGTCTCGTCTTCGGACCGGTCGTGCCGCTTGGGCCTCTCCTGGCGCATCCGGTGCCTCCCTGCGGTCGTCGCGCGTGCCCACCACCCGCGTTCGGTACTACCGGCGAACCTGAAGCCCGCTGAGGACGAGGGTCGCGAGCGCGAACAACACCCGCTAGGGCCGATGGGCCCCAGCGGCACCGGCGCCGGGCCTACACCGACGCGACCAGCGCCGCTGCTGGCGCAGAACGGCCCCGGTCGCCGCGTGGGGGGGCGGGGCCGGGGCTCCTCGCGCGTCGGGTCGAGCCCGCGCGGGAGCCGTCAGGTCTTGGGGTCGTCGCGCTGCTTGTCGTCGACCTGCTGCGGGCTGGGCTTACCTGGTTCCAGCTTGTCCCGCCCCTGCTCGGTGGCGGTCTTCTCGTCGTCCTTCAAGCCGCGCGCCTCGGCCTTGAGCACGCGGGCGGACTGGCCGAGCGAGCGGGCCATCTGCGGCAGCTTCGCCGATCCGAACAGCAGCAGGACCGCGGCGAGCACGATCAGCCAGTGCCAGGCACTGAGCGAACCCATGGGTGCACTTCCATTCGCTGTCGTGGACACCTGAGCCCTGCGACGACGCCGTCGGCCGGGCTGGCGACCGGTGCGAGGATCTGCGGCATACCGGCCCCGTGAGACCAGGTGACCCGTCGTTTCTCAACAGGGTGCAGTGTATACCCGAACCCGGCCGGTCCTAGCGTGCGCGCCCGATAGCTGACCAGGACAAATCCGCGTCTGGATCTCGCTCGGGCAGCGCCGGGCATCTTCCGCGCCGACCCGGAGATCCGGTTCGAGCGCCGGGGAGTGGTGCGTTCACAGGTCGGTGTGTGAAGCCGAGCAGCCGAGTTGTGATGGCGCGACCGACGAGTAGCGCTGCTAGGAGGGGCTCGTCCGGCGAATTCACCCGCATCTGCATCGAGTCGGGTCCATCCACTGTGGTCGGCCTCGGGGACAGGTCAGATTGCGCTGGTGGCACGGCGATCCGCTGGGACGGCGAGGACGGACGAACAGGAGATGCAGACTTCCTGTCTGCAGAGTCGTCGAGCGATCCACTGCGGATGATCTGACGACCGTGTCAGTAAACCCGGAAAAGGGGCATCGCCCGCATTCATGTCCCCTTTTTGGCGTCCAGGGATGAAACCCGCTCGCACTGGACGAAATGTCCCACCATGCCATCGACTCCTGGAGTCCTTCAGCGATTTTCCCGCTCCGGAGGGATTCCGGTCGTGATCTCTCGGGGAGGGATGAGGCGGTCCGGGCGGCCGTTGGTGACGATCGCTCGATCGACCGCACGGTCCCGATCCGCCAACCATCATCGAACAACAAACCCGGTACTTGACACCCGGTCTGGTCATCGATGCCCAGCGACAGCCGAAATCTGACAGCTGAGCGAATGCGTTGGCGAGCCTCTCCAAACCGGCATTCAACCGGACACCGAGCCGAGCCCAGCGGCGCTGGACGTTGGTCGACGCGGCTGTTGACGGTGGAGCAACCACCACCTGACGACGAAGTCCGGCTGGAGTACTAGCCGATGTTGGTAGGCAACATGCGATGTTCTACTACCCAAGCGGTGATTTGTGATCGCGAGGTGAATCCGAGCTTGGAAAGGATGTGTTCGACGTGACTCTCGGCTGTCCGCTTGGAGATCACCAGTGTTTCGGCCATCTTCTTGTTGCTCATTCCCTGGGCGACCAGTTGGGCTATCTCTCGTTCCCGCCGGGTGAGCGGATCCGTATGTTCTTCCTGACGCTCACTGGTTGGCTTGGTCTGTTGGCCTGTGGCGTAGCCAATAGCCTGTTCAAAAGTTGATTGACCGCCCTGTGAGAATTCCTTCTCGTACGCTTCGGGGCCGATCGCGTCACGTACCAGGGACACGTGGCGATTGTGGTAGTCGACAAAATAGGAAACAAGTGTTCCGCCCATTCGCTGGCGAATCATGTGAGCAGAGCCGAACAACCGGGCGGCCTCCTTGTGGTGTTGGTCGCTCGCTGCTATCCACGCCAGAGTCTCGATGGATTGCGCGGTTCCGAACTCGTCGTCGAAGCCGTGTTGGAGTATGAGGCCTTGGCGTACCAATTCACGGGCGTGTTGCGCCTGTCCCTGCCGCCAATGCTGGATTCCAAGACCCCAGAAAGCATAAGATCGACGCCAACTCTCGTTGTGGCGGTCACACAACGCGAGGAGTTCCCGCCAGTACGCGGTGGCCTGCTGCTTACCGAGAATCGACGTGCTCAGTGCGAGGAGGATCAAGGCAGTGGGGAACCACTGTAGCTCCTCGACGCCGCGATATCGGTCGACGAAGTCTTCGAGGAGAGAAACCGCTCCGGGAAGGTCTCCGCGAAACATCGCCGCGTAGGATTCAGGAACTGTGAATAAGAAAGAGGCGGAGTCGTCGTGGAGGTCTTGCTGTAGGTCCTTTCCCCTCTTGATCATTTGATGCGCGGCGTACACATCGTTTTGAAGCAACGCGAAGTAGCTGGCCATCGACATGGCGCGAAGTGCGACCACGCTCGTCGCGTCGCCGTGGCTGAGGAGGCGGTCGACCCAGTGGCGTGCCTCGTTCATGAGCCCGTTGGCACGCCAGTACTCGTGGAGGCAGGACGCGATGTGCAGGCCGGTGCCGATCTCGTCGCTGGACTGGGTGAGGCAGAAGTCGAGTGCGGTGCGCAGATTGGGGTGTTCCAACCGCATGCGACCGAACCAGTTGGCTTGCTCCGGGCCGAACCATGCACCGGCCATGCGAGAGGCGAGCCCGCTGTACCAGGAGAGGTGACGTTGTCGTACTGTCGTTTCTTCCTTGGACTCGCGGAGTGCTTGCCGACCGTACTGGCGGATCGTTTCCAGTACCTGGTAGCGCACGACCCCTGCGCGTTCCTGCCGGATGAGGATCGATTTTTCCAAGAGGCCGGCAATGGCGTTCAGAACAGCCTGGGAAGGGAGTCCCTCGCCCGAGCAGACAGCTTCGGCCGTATCAAGGTCGAAGGTTTCAGAAAAGACTGAAAGGCGTAACCACAGCGTCTTCTCTTGTTCGGTGCACCGGTCAAAGCTCCAGTCGATCAGTGCGCGGAGTGTCTGATGGTGGGGAAGTACGTCGACTCTGCCATGGTCGAGAAGATCGAATCGATCGCCCAGCCGTTGCACGATCTGCTGTGGGGAGAGAGCTCGTAGATTGGCTGCCGCAAGCTCGATGGCTAATGGTAGACCGTCCAGTTGTCGGCAGAGTTCGGAGATCGCACTGGCATTACTTTCGTCGACGGTGAAGTCCGGAACCGTGGCAGCCGCTCGGTCCGCGAAGAGGGCGAAACCTTCGTACTTGGTGAGAGTGTCTATGGGCTCACTGCCATGCGGGCACGCCAAGGTCGGTACGGGGAAGATATGTTCCCCGGCGATCCGTAATGCCTGCCGAGTGGTGGTGATGACCCGCAGCCCGGGGCATTTTTCCAGTAAAATACTGGTCATCGTTGCGCACGCTGGCAGCAGGTGTTCGCAATTGTCGAGGATCAGCAAGAGCTGCTTGTCAGCCAGTCGTTCGGCAAGTCCGCTGAACGTCCAGCGGGTTGACTGATCACGAATCCCGACAGCCGTCACCACCGTCTGGACCAGCAGTTCCTCGTCGTCCAGACTTGCCAACTCGACCAGCCAGACTCCGTCTCGAAACGCTCGGGTGAGCCTCGACGCGACCCCCAGCGCCAACCGTGTCTTGCCTGCTCCACCGACGCCAGTGAGGGTGACCAATCGGGAGGATGCCAGCAGGTTTCGCACCCGGACCAACTCGGTCTCACGTCCGACGAAGGTGGTGAGTTCGCCGGGCAGGTTTGTCCTGACTTGCGATGTCGCGTGCTTTTCCATAGCACAGTGACACTAGCTCGGGCACCGCCGTTCGGTCGAGGTTGACCTTCGCGAAGCCTCGTGATCGCCCATGGTCGTTTCGGATGTTATTCCTGTCAACTTCCGTGATGGCTGAGTGAGCGGCTGGACGGCAAGCCGGTACGCGCTGGTCCCGGCAAGCGTGCTCACCCCGCTTCCCGACGGGCTCGATCTGGAGCAATAGTCAAGACCTGGGATGAAGATTGTTAGGCGGCGGTGGGTGGGGCGTGGTCGTCGGGGCGTTCGACGAGTTTGCCGTGCTCGAAGCATGCTCCGGCGCGGATGAGTGCGACGAGTTGGGGTGCGTTGACCGCGCGCCAGCGGGTCTGGGCTGACTCGATGAGTTTGAATGCCATGGCCAGTCCGGCCGCGCGTGAGCCGGGGCCTTTGGTGACCTTGCTGCGGTGCCGCACGGTAGCGAAGGTCGATTCGATGGGGTTGGTGGTGCGCAGTGCTCTCGCCCGGCACTGCGGACCGCGCTCTTATTAGGTGCTGCTCGCTGCCGACTGCTGGGGGCCGGGAGCGCAGAACCTCGCGTGTGCCCCGCCCCTCCGGCTGGACGGCGCCGTGTACCAAGCGCCCGCGACACCGAGCGGGGCCGCCATCACCGCTGGTGGCGTGCCTTGCGTCAACTGATGTGCAAGGCGGCCCGTCGCGGACGCGGGTGTACCGTGGCTGCGACGGTCCTTCTGCTGAGAAGGTCAGCATGAGCTTGGAACACCTCGCCGTCCTGCTGCTCGCAGGTTTGTTCATCCTCGGCCCGGAGAAGCTGCCCGAGGCCGCCGCGTGGGCGGGGCGGACGATGCGGCAAGTGCGCGGGTTCGCCGCGGATGCGCAGCAGCAACTCCGGTCGGAACTGGGCGACGAGTACCGCGATCTGCGCGAGCCCCTGCGGCAGCTCAACGAGCTGCGCGGCCTCGACTCGCGGCGCGCCGTCGCGAACTTCCTGCTCGACGACGCTCGCCCCACCAAAACGCTCGCCGGCCAGCCGGCGAATGTCACGGCGAATTCCGTTGAACGGCCTGGTTTCCTGCGCCCGGGCGAGCCGCCGCCCTTCGACGTCGAGGCCACCTGAGAGTCGATGCCGCAGCTCGAAACGCACCACCTCCCGAACGACTGGTGACAGAACTTCCACAAGTTCCGATACGCGCGTAAGCGAGACTGTGCGCCAGATCATGGGGGAGTATCACCCACCATCCGGTCGCGAGGCCGGGGTCACAGTGAGGTGATGATGCGGAAGTTGAAAGTCGGACTGGCGGTGTTGGGTGCCGCGCTTCTGGTACTGCTAGTGCCTCCCCTGGTCGGCTCGGGAGGTGATGAGCCGGGCACCCAGATCCGCGGCCTGCGGGTCATGGTGCCCAACACACCGGGTGGTGGTTACGACATCACCGCGCGCACGGCGGTCAAGGCGATCGAGGACGCCGGCCTCAACGGTCCGGCCGAGGTGTTCAACCTGCCCGGTGCGGGCGGCACGGTCGGCTTGGGCCGGTTGGTCAACGAGGCCGGAAACGGCGCGCTGGTGATGTCGATGGGCCTGGGCGTGGTGGGCTCGGTGTACACCAACCACTCACCGGTGTCGCTGAACGACACCACGCCGATCGCGAAGCTGACCGAGGAATCCGACGTCATCGTCGTGCCCAAGGGCTCCCCGTACCAGAACATCGCCCAGCTGATCGAGGCGTGGAAGGCCAACCCCGGCGCGGTTCCCGTTGGCGGCGGTTCCTCGCCCGGCGGTCCGGACCACCTGGCGCCGATGCTGACCGCGAAGGCGATCGGCCTGTCCGCCACGCAGGTCAACTACGTGCCGTTCGACGGCGGCGGCGAACTGATGGCCTCGGTGCTCGGCAGCAAGGTCGCCTTCGGCGTCTCCGGGATCGGAGAGACCCGCGACCAGATAGCGGCCGGTGAGCTGCGGGCGCTGGCGGTGACCAGCCCGGAGCGCGTGCCCGGCATCGACGCCCCGACGTTGAAGGAATCCGGTGTGGACGTCAGCTTCACGAACTGGCGCGGCGTCGTCGCACCGCCGGGGATCAGCGAGCAGGAGCGGGCAAAGCTGATCGCATTGTTCAGCAAGCTGCACGCCAGCGAGCAGTGGCAGCAGGCGATGCGGCTGAACGGGTGGACCGACGCCTTCCAGACCGGAGATGACTTCGGGGCGTTCCTGAAGTCCGAGAACGACCGCGTCGCGTCGGTGCTGAAGGAGTTGGGTGCCGCATGAGTTCCACTGTGGACAAGACTGTCGCGCCGACCGGTTCGGAGCAGGGCAGCTGGTGGCGCAAGCATTCCGAGCTGGGCATCTGCGTGCTGCTGCTCGCGGTGGGCGTGCTCGTGCTCGTCGACGCGGTCCTGATCTCCACCGATTTCGCGCAGCGCGGCCCGGTCGGGCCGAAGGCAGTGCCGGTGGTGGTCGGTTCGCTGCTGGTGCTGGTGTCGGTGCTGCTGGCGCGGGACGTGCTCCGCGGCGGCCGCGGTGAGACCGAGGCCGGCGAGGACGTAGACCTCGACGCGCCGACCGACTGGCGCACCCTGCTGCTGCTGTCCGGGTTCTTCCTGCTCAACGCTGCCTTGATCAACGTCATCGGGTTCCCGGCGTCGGCGGCGATCATGTTCTGGGGCGCGGCCTACGCGCTGGGCAGCCGCCACCTCGTGCAGGATCCGCTGATCGCAGCCGGCCTCTCGGTGCTGACGTGGCTGACGTTCAACGAACTGCTCGGAGTCCCGTTGCCCGGTGGCCCGCTGATGGGGGTGCTGTAACCGATGGACCTGTCGAACCTCATGGGCGGTTTCGCCACCGCCCTGACCCCGCAGCACCTGCTGTTCGCAGCGATCGGCGTGGTGCTGGGCACCGCGGTCGGCGTGCTGCCGGGCATCGGCCCGGCGATGGCGGTTGCGCTGCTGCTGCCGGTGACCTACGCGCTGGACCCCACCGGGGCGTTCATCATGTTCGCCGGCATCTACTTCGGTGGGATGTTCGGCGGATCGACCACCTCGATCTTGCTCAACACGCCAGGTGAGAGCGCCGCCGTCGTGGTGGCGATCGAAGGCAACAAGATGGCCAAGAACGGCAGAGGAGCGCAAGCCCTGGCCGTGGCGGCCGTCGGCCACTTCGTCGGCGGCCTGGTCGGCCTCACCCTGCTGGTGCTGCTGGCGCCGGTCATCGCCGGCTACGCGGTCAACATCGGTGCGCCCGACTACTTCGCGTTCATGGTGCTGGCGTTCGCGGCGACCTCGACCGTGCTGGGCAGTTCGCGGATCCGCGGGTTCGCGTCGCTGCTGATCGGGTTGACGATCGGGCTGGTCGGGCTCGACCAGATGAGCGGCCAGCCCCGGCTGACCTTCGGTTCGTTGCAGCTGTCCGACGGCATCGACGTGGTGCTCGTCGCGGTCGGCCTCTTCGCCGTCGGCGAGTCGCTTTGGGTCGCGGCGCACCTGCGGCACACCCAGGAGAAGCCAATCCCGGTCGGTACGCCGTGGATGTCCCGGCAGGACCTGCGGCGGGCGTGGAAGCCGTGGCTGCGCGGCCCGCTGATCGGCTTCCCCTTCGGCGCAATCCCGGTTGGTGGGGCGGAAGTGCCCACCTTCTTGTCCTACACCGTCGAGAAGCAGTTGTCCCGGCGCAAGGGAGGTTGGGGCAGCAAGGGCGCGGTCGAGGGTGTGGCAGGGCCGGAAGCCACCTCGCTTTCCAGCGCGGCGGGCACCATGGTCACGATGCTCACGCTCGGGTTGCCGACCACCTCGGTGGCCGCGGTGATGCTGGCGGCGTTCCAGCAGTACGGCATCCAACCCGGCCCGCTGCTGTTCCAGCGCGAGTCGGACTTGGTGTGGGCGCTGATCGCGAGCATGTTCGTTGGTCTGGCGCTGCTGCTGGTGATCAATCTGCCGATGGCGCCAGTGTGGGCCAAGCTGCTGCAGGTCCCGCGGCCGTACCTTTACGCGGGCATCCTGTTCTTCGCCAGCGTCGGGGCCTACGCGATCAGCGGTCAGCCGTTGGACCTGGTGCTGCTGTTCATCATCGGGGCGATCGGCTTCGCGATGCGCCGCTACGGCCTGCCGGTGCTGCCGGCGATCATCGGCGTGATCCTCGGGCCGACGGCGGAACTGCAGATGCGCCGATCGCTGCAGATCAGTGACGGCGACCTGACGGGCCTGGTGAACTCGCCGATGGCGATCGTGGTCTACGCGATCACGGCAGTCCTGCTCAGCTATCCGCTGTGGAGCCGGTTCATCCGCCGCTCGCCGAAGCCGGCCGAGCCAGCGGATCGAGTCGACGTCTGATCACTGGACCGAAGGGCACCTTCCTCCTGGTCAACGGAGGGAGGCGCCTTTTGGCCGCCGGTGCACTCCAGCGGGTCGAAGCCCGAGCATGAGACCACGCTCGCCGACGGCGAACCGGTAGCGGCCCTGCTCGCGACACTCGGGTTCGTCGAGCGGATCGCCTTCGAGAAGCGATGCCGGAACTTCCGGTTCGCCGAACAAGCCCGCGACATGCTCGCAACGTTGGTGCACGTGCCCGAGCTGGACGGGACATTCCTGGAAGGCGAGAGCATCGTCCCGGACAAAACCGGGATCGCTGCCGGTCTCGACGCGGTACGGGCCGTGCTTGGATCGCTCGGCTTCACCGACGACGACCTCACGACGGAGAACTGCACCGACGCCGTCGCCGCCCGACGCGGCTAGTCGGCCCCTGCCCGTGGGGCAATCCCGTGGTCGACAGTGTGGGGCGTACCTGGGGCCACAACCGTCCCGATTTCATCGATACAGGCGAGCTACGCATCGACTGCGTACGACCAAACTGAGGTCACCGCGTGCGACCGTGATTTCCAGCTCAGCGCCAAGTGCGTGACAAAAGGGCGGCCTTCGGACGGTACAGCCGCCCGAAGACGTCCTCGCCCAGTTCAACGTCCGCGATGACCCGTCGTCGGCCGGAACCAAGGCAGCGGACTGCCGGTCAGCGCAGCCGGATCTCGGTGGTCCTTCGAGATCATCTCGTGCTGCGGCATTTTCCGGGGAATTGTCGTGAGCCGCATTACCGTTTTCGGGAGCCGAATTGGCGCACAACTGCGAAAACGGTGCCCCGCGCACGCGATCCGTGGGCTCTCGGGCCGAATGCTGTGCGGCCGGCGTGGATTGCCGATGTCTTCCTGACTCTTTTCCCAGCTGTCGTGCGGTTTTCGGTCGATCTCCGGGGCGGCGGGCCGTCGGGTCGTCGGCGTGGTACCGATATCTTGTTCCGTGGCCACGTCGGGGTCGGTGCCGGGGATGCCGGCAGGTGTGATCAGTCCCAGGAGGGCGCTGTGCGGTTCAACGACGATGCGGAGCTGGACGCATCGCAGGTCGAGGAAGTCGGTGGTTCCGGTGGCGGTGGTTTCGGCGGCGGGACCATCGCGGTGGGCGGCGGGGGACTGGCTCTCGTCGGGGCGGTGCTCTACTTCCTGCTCAGCAACTTCGTCGGGGGTGGCGGACAGCCGGCGCTGCCGCCGCTGAGCCTCAACCAGCTGCCCGTCGGGCAGCAGGCGGACGACCAGCGCCTGGCGCAGGAATGCCGGACCGGCGCGGATGCCAACAAGCGGGAGGAGTGCGCGCTGGTCGCGTCGATCAACTCGATCCAGGGGTATTGGAGCGAGCAGTTCGAGCGTTCGGGCGGGAAGTACCAGGCCGCGCCGACGAAGTTCTTCCGGGGCGCGGTGAACACCGCTTGCGGGGGCGCGGCTACCGACGTCGGCCCGTTCTACTGCCCGGCCGACGCCGACGTCTACATCGACCTGGACTTCTTCAAGGAGCTGAAGACGCGGTTCGGTGCTCAGGGCGGCAGCTTCGTGGAGGCTTACGTGCTCGCCCACGAGTACGGCCACCACGTGCAGAACCTGCTCGGCACCAATTCGAAGGTCAATCCCCGGCAGACCGGGCCGACCTCCGGCGCGGTGCGCCTGGAACTGCAGGCCGACTGCTACGCCGGGGTGTGGGCGAATCACGCCACGACGGTGTCCACCCGCTCCGGTAAGCCGCTGATCCAGGAGATCTCCGACGACGACATCCGTCGCGCCGTGGATGCCGCCGGGCGGATCGGCGACGACTACATCCAGGCCCATCTCGGCGGCGGGCACGTCGATGAGAGCAAGTTCACCCACGGCAGTTCGGCGCAGCGGGAGAAGTGGTTCACCACCGGCCTGCGCACCGGAAACCCGAACGCCTGCGACACCTTCGACCCCAAGGTCAGCCTGGGGTGATCTCCGGTGGTGCCGCGCGGAGCCAGGCGGCACCACCGCAATTCCCGTCCTTTCGACTCGATCCGAATGGTACGAGCGGACTGCGAATATTCTTCGAAATATTCCGGCGAATTCTCCGCTGGGGCAAATGCGGAATGTGCATAAAAGGTCCGGAATTTTCGTGATCAATATCGGTTCCGCCTCGCCCCGGGGTTACCTTTCCTCATTCAGGTCACTATTGTTCCTCTGAATGTTCGATTTCGGAGGGATGGCGCCGCAAGGTCGTCGCGCCGCGAACCTGTCCGCAATCGGATCGGGCGGTGGTCGCGATGACCGGCCAGTCGCGCCCCGGTTCCGGTGTACATTCGGTCGAGGGCATCACCGTCGTCGATCCGGGCCTGGTACGCCGGGCGGTCGCGGTGGCGGCCGTCGGGAGTGTGACCGAATCGTTCGATTTCTTCAGAGCCACCGTGCCATCGACGTTGCCCGCGCTTTTCCCGACCAGCATCCGGCACGACGCGCTGTCGATCTCGTTCAACATCTCTACGTCGTTGTTCGGTGGCACGGTCGCCACCGCCATGACCGCCTTGATCGCGGCCACCGGCGACCTGATGTGGCCCGCGTACTACCTGATCGGCGCGGGGGTTGATCGGCTGGATAGGCATCTGGTTCGCGAAGGAGTCGGCCGCCCGCCCGCTGCAGGGCTCGACGCCGGCGGTCGGAACCGAGGCGGATGCCGAGCCCTGGCGGGCACCACCAGCTGACCGGGAGCGGGTGGTGCCAGACGGGCTTACCGCCCACCGCCCGCCCGCGTCGGGGGTTCGCTGCGGCTGAACGCCTTCAGTGCCCTCCGCAGCACTCGTGGGGGTTTTCGAGTTCTACCGGTCGTAGTGCTCCGCCTGCGGCCGGTTCGACGAGCAGGACGAGTCGGTGTTGTTGGAACTGCGGGCGCACGAAGCCGCGGGTGTCCACGAGCATCTCCGGGGCCAACGTGGTTCCGACGCCGAGGACGTCGTCGATGGCCGAACTGGCGGTGAGTTGGGCTACCGGGTGCACGCCGGTGAGCGCGAGCTGCCCGGGGAAGCGCACGCACCGCCCTTCCAGTCCTGCCCGCGCGGCGAGCGCTGCCCGCGCGGCGACATCCCCGCCAGCTGAACCAGAAGATGCGGCGAGGCGATCACCAGAAGGCCCGATGGCGGTGGCTGAGCCGCCCAGGGAATGGGCCAGCGCTTCGAGAGCGTCGGTGTGGATCGGGGAATGAACGCGCGCCGAGGCGGTGATGGCGGCGATCGGGCCGCTGTGGTCGATGTGGGTGCAGACCAGGTCGGCTGCGAGCCCGCTGCCGTCCACAGCGGACAGTACGTGTCCGTCGACGTGAGCGAGGCCGCCGCTGCCGGCCTCGGGACTGAGAGCGGCGGCGACCCAGTAGCTGTTGGTCGTGGTCATACGACGTCGACGAAGACCGGGTTGGCGTAGAACCACAGGTCCGACCACGGATCGGCATCGCCGAGGACGTCCATCACGGGGTCGCCGTCGGCGGTGAGCCGGTTTCCGTCGCCGCCGCGCAGTCGCAGGTAGAACGGGCGGTCCACGCCCTTGAAGACGTGGGTGAACCGCACCTGGCGACGCGCGCTGCTGGCAACCTCGAAGGTCTTGACGACCTTGGTTGCGGGCGCGGTCAAAGCGTCGAGATCGGCGGCGGGCCCGGTGACCGGGCCCGCGATGAGGTCGATCTTGGCCAGCTTCGGAACGACATCGTGGAAGTTCGGGCCGCCCGCCAGGGTTGCCTCGATGGTCACCTCGACGTCGGTTCCCCGGCGGACGAAGGTGCGGCCCCCGGTCGTCGCGCCGCGCCGATCGCCATCGGTCAGCGCGCGCACGCGCAGGTCCAGCCCGTCGATGAGCCGCCCGTGCACCGCGATGACCTTGCCCGCCTGCAGGGCCCGCATGACGTCCACATAGGACCTGGTTTGGGCGCCCACCAGCGTGGCGCTGTAGAAGCCAGGCCAGAAGTCCCCGTACGGCTGGGGTTTCCCGGTGTCGATCGGGGTGCCGCGGCTGCCGGTGGCATTGTGGTCCTGTGTGCCGGGCTTGAAGGTGTCGCCGAAGACCTGGTGGCTGTCGGAGGTGGAAGTGATCCACCACGGCTTGCCTTCGGCCAGCAGTGAGTCCCACAAGCCGCCGACTTTCGCGGTCATCCAGTCGAATCCGCCGTAAGTGCGGTAGGGGTTCTCCGCGGCGGTGGGGTTGTAGCCGGGGAAGCTGTCCGGGTCGGGGGCCTTGTCGTAGTAGCCGCGGGCATCCCCGGCGCCGCCCGCCGAGGTCGGAATCCCGGCGGCTTGGTGGCCCGGCGCGCCCTCCATGCCGACGGCGACCTGCGGGGCGGTGTTGCGCCAGCCGCGGAGTTCGTGGGGGCTGTCCACACCGCGTCGCGCGGGGTGGTTGGCGAACATCAACGCGATCTCGGTGCGCCCGGAGGACACCTGCCGCTTCAGGAATTCCAGCGCCTCCAGAGCATAGGGCTCCCCATCGGCGGACGTGGCGCGGGCGATCAGGCCCTTGCCGCCCTTGTCGACGGGAGTGGACAGGATGCCGCCGTCGTAGCCGGCTTCGAAGGCGCGCAGGATGTCGACGGTGTTGCGGCCCGGGGGCAGGAAGACGGTGGCGTGTTCGGCACCGGGGATGTTCCACTCCAGGCCCTGGTAGACGAGGATGTCCCGGTTGGCCTGGCGAGCGCGCTCGATGTCCGGGGTGACCTGGTCGATCGAGAACTTCTGGTGTGCCACACCGCCGTGGTCGGTGATGACCATCCAGTCCAGCCCGTACTTGCGGGCGTTGGCGACCTGCGTGGCGACCTCGTACTGCGCGTCGGGGGAGTACTGGGTGTGGATGTGGTGGTCACCGGCCAACCACCGCTGTGAGCCGCTCCACGGATTCACCACGGCCGCGGGCGTACCCGAGGCAGCCGCGGCCAGGGGCCGCGCGCCGAGCGCGAACGCTCCGGCGGCAACTCCGATGCCTGCGAGGAACTGGCGCCGCGCGATCGACAGCGGTCGGTCATCAGCCGAATCGACCCAGCTGCCTTCGACCGGCTCGTGTTCGTGGTGATGGCTGTGGTCGTGGTGCCCGTGGCCGTGCGACATGACAAATCCCGTCGTTCGTTCAAGGAGGACATAGCGGTCGAAGGCCCCGACTGCCGCTGCGACCTGGCCCGGCGGCTTTTCGCCGACCCATGCGAACTATCGCCAGCCGCGCATGCCACAGCTCCACTCGCAGGCGACGATCAGGTGAACATCAACCGTCGCCACCGAGACGAAGCGAGCAGCGGAGTGCTGAACGAGCGCGGGCGAACTTTGAGCGGGGGCAGCGGGCTTCGCTCAGCGGGGGGCGTGGTCGTGCAGGAACCGGGGATCGGCGAAGTCCTTACGGCGGCCGTAACTCCCGCAGGGCGCCGCCACCTGCACCGCCGCGCTGAACGAGTTTCGAACGGGGATTGGCCCTCTCACGCGGTCCCGAGGCCGCGGGCGCGCAAGATGCCGCGTTCCAGCGGACGAAAGACCAGCAGTTCGATGCCCACGCCCACCAGCAGGATCAGCGCGATGGCGGCGATGACGGTGGGCATGTCGGACAGCAGGCGCCCGTCTTCCAGGTAGCCTCCGAGGCCCTTGCCCAGTTCGGGGGACGTGGCGATGATCTCGGCGGCCATCAGAGAGCGCCAGGAAAACGCCCATCCCTGCTTCAACCCGGCCAGGTAGCCGGGCAGCGCGGCGGGCAGCAGGATGTGCCGAGCCGTCGCGAGCCGGCCCGCGCCCAGCGCCTTGCCGACCCTCGGCAGGATAGGTGGAATCTGGTCGATCCCGGCGACCAGGCCGTTGGCGATCGACGGGACGCAACCCAGCAGCAGCACCGTGTACATCGTCGCTGGGGTGACGCCGAACCACAGCACAGCGGCCGGTACCCAGGCAACAGACGGCAGGCTCTGCAGACCGGACAACAGCGGGCCGATCGCCGAGCGGACGACTCGGACCTTGGCCACCAGGAGTCCCAATGGGGTCGCGATGACGATGCCGATGAGGAACCCGATCACGGCGCGGTGCACGGAGGTCCAGATGAAGCTCAGCGCGTTGCCGCTGGTGATCTCATCCCACAGTTCCAAGGCGACCGCCCGCGGCTCCGGCAGCTTGAACTCCGGCCACAGCGCGGATGCCCACAGCGCCTGCCAAGCGGTGAGCGCCAAGGCGAGCGCGACCAGCGGAGGAAGGACGGCGCCCGCGAACCGGCGGCCGCGGTTTCGGGTATCCGGCCGAGTGGCGGGCGGGGTGTCCAGGGCGTCGAGACCGGCTTCCACCGCGGCATCGAGATCGGTGTCCGGCGTGGCTGTGCGGATGCTGTCAGGCCGAGGCATGGTCGCTGATCACCTCCCGAAGCCGCCGGTTGATCACCTCGACGAGATCCGAACCGTCCGCAGTGGACTGATCGTTGGTCCACTCCTGCACGACCCGGCCCGGCCGGGATGACAGCAGCACCACGCGCTGTCCGAGCCGGACCGCTTCCCGGACGTCGTGGGTCACGAACACCACCGCGGCCCCGGTGGACTCCCACACCCGCAGCAGTTCCGACTGCAGCACGTCCCGGGTGATCGCGTCCAGCGCGGAGAACGGCTCGTCCATCAGCAGCAGGGAGGCGGACGCGTCGTCTTCGGAGGCGCCGAGCGCGGACGCCAGCGCGCGGGCCAGCGCCACCCGCTGGCGCATCCCGCCGGAGAGTTCGTGCGGGCGCTTGCCGCCCACGTTCCCCAACCGGACCAGGTCGAGCAGTTCGCGACCGCGTTCGCGGCGGGTCGCGCGGTCGACTCCGGCCAGGCGCAGCGGCAGTTCGACGTTGCCCGCCGCAGTCAGCCAGGGCATCAGCGCGGCTTCCTGGAACATCACGGCGGGCCGCGAGCCGCTCAGCTCGATCCTGCCCTGCGACGGCTCGTCCAACCCGGCGATCAGGTTGAGCAGCGTCGTCTTGCCGCACCCCGACGCGCCGAGCAGGCAGACGAACTCGCCCGGCCGGACGGTCAGATCAATACCGTGCAGCGCCGTGATGCTGCGGCGAGCATCGCCGAAGCTCTTGTGCACCCCGGTCAACCGGACCACGTGGTCGGCGTTCGCGGGCGCTTGCAGGACGGCGGTCATGTCTTGGTTGCCTTCCGAGCGAAGTGGTGGATCATCCGGACAGGCCGCCGTCGGCGACCTTCGGCTTGCCGGCCGCTTCGAGCACGGCGTTGATCGCGGTGACGTCGACCAGGCCTTTCAGGTCGGGGGCCTGCCGCTGGATGCCTGCGGTCACCTGGTCCTGGGCCAGCTGCGGGAACCGGGAGGCCAGCGGGTCGGCGGTGAGCTCGATCCCGGTGAACGCCCGGTCGATGACCTCGGGCGACAGCTCCTTACCCGTCAATTTCTTGAGCTGCTCGTTGACGGCGGTCTTGGCTTCGGCCGGATTCGCGGCGGCGAGGTCGTTGGCGGCGAGCAAGCCGCGCAGGACGGCCTGCACGGCCTGCGGGTGCTGCTTGAGGAAATCGGTGCGCACCAAGACGACCGTGGTCGGGAACTTCCCCTCCGGCCACAGCTGTTTCTCGTCGAGAAGGACCTTGGCGCCCGCGTCGTGCACCAGTCGCGACGCCCACGGCTCGGGTAGCCAGGCACCGGCCAGCCGGCCCTGCCGGAACTGGTCGAGGGTCTGGGAGTTCTCGATGTTCTGCACCTGGACGTCGCCGAGCTGGTTGTTGGCGAGCCACTTCTTCAGCGCGACGTCCTGGGTGTTGCCGAACTGCGGCGCCGCGACGGCCTTGCCCCGGAGGTCCTGCGGGCTGTTGATCTGCGGCGCGACGACGAGCTGGGCACCGCCGGAGGTGGCGCCCGAGACCACGCGAACCGCCTCCCCGCCGGACTTGGTGAAGGCGTTGATCGCCGGGCCGGAGCCGATGAAACCGATGTCCAGCGAGCCGCCCAGCAGCGCCGAGACCTCCTCTGGCCCGGCGCTGAACTGCACCGGCGTGAGCTTTGTGGCGCCCAGCTCCTTGCCGAACAGGCCCTTGTCAAGTCCGATCAGCGCCGAAGCGTGAGTGACGTTGGGGAAGTAGCCCAGGCGCACCTCGGTGGCCGGGGCGGTCTTCGCCGGCGGCGCCTCGGCGTCGGAGGTGGTGCGGTCGGCGCGCGAGCACCCGGCCACGGCGGCGAACAGGGAGAGTACGGCGGCCGCCACGGCCAGTGTCCGTGGTTTGCGCGGCGCGATGCTCACGTTGCGGTCCCTTCGCACGACGGCAGGAGAACCGGTGCCGGGGCCTCGCTTTGGCCCACCAGACCCGTTGCGACCTGCTCTTTCGTCGTATTGGCGACAAAGTCGATAGGGACAGTACAGTTTGATCCGCCAGTTGAGCACGGGGTCTCACTTGGTAGGACGCGGAGCTGGGCCCAGGCGCGTTCGGCCGACTAATCGCAGGAACCCCGGTCCTTCAGGGCCGGGAGGAATCCGATCGCGAGTGTCGGTAGCGCGCAGCGTTGCTAAGCCGATCGTCTTCCGGCGCGATGCGCCGCATACCTGTGACGATCGGTGCTTGTCGTGGAACCATGACGCGCAGACGGTGTCGATCTGGACCCCTCGACGGCCGGATCAAGAAGTTCGGTCCGCATGCTCTGGCGCAGGTTCTGGGGCAACTCGTCGAGCACCGGCAAGGCGACTCTGGCCTGATCTTCCGGGACGACAAGTGGTTCCTCGTTGCCACATGCGAAGTTGTTGAAGTGGAGCCCTTCGAGCCCCGTGATTGGATCGGTGTAGATCGGGGCATCAACAAAAGCTCACCGCGCTTCTCGACGGGCTTGCTCGGCGAGTAGCTTGGCGGCGCAGCGGGTGCGTTTGCCCTGGACTCTTGCTTTTTTGCGTGGTTGCCGGCGTCGATACCGCTGCAACCGGCGCCCGGAGTAGTTCGCCGCGTCGCTGGTCGTGGCAAGGTGCCCGTGATCGAGGTCGATGCGGCCGATATCTCGCAGCACTGTCCTGCCTGCCGCCACACCGAGGGGGCCAACCGGCCCACCCGGGATGACTTCTTGTGCCGTCGGTTCGGTCTTGCTGGACCAGCCGATGTCGTCGCCGGGGTCCAACGTGCGCGACCGCGCACGCTCGACGTGGGTATTTGTCAACATGCCCCACCGCCCGCACATTAGCGCGAGCCAGCGATGCGACCCGCAATGCCGCGGCCAGCGGTAGGCTCGGCACCTACAGGCCGAGCCGCCACAAGCTCGGTCCTTCAAGGCGCCTTCAAGGCCGAGTAGTCGACCGGCTCTGCCACACCTCCGGGCCGCGGGTGCGTCCGGCCACGGCGACCGGGAGGTCGTCGTGCACCAGGTCGGCCAGGGTGACTTCCTCCAGCACCTCCCGCAGGCTGCTGCGAACGGCGATCCACACGCGCTGCAGCACTGCCACCGACGGTTCGTAGCAAACGTCTTCCGGTCGCACTCCGTGCACACTTACCAGCGGCCCGTCCACGGACCGGATCACGTCCGCCACGGACACCGCTTCCGGCGGGCGGGCCAGCACCCAGCCCCCGGCCTGGCCGCGCCGACTGGCGACGATCCCGCTCCGGCGCAGGTCGGCCAACACCGCCAGCAGGAAGTTGCGCGGGATGTCCTGGGCGGCGGCCACATCTTCGGCCCTTGCCACCTTTCCTGGAGACAGGCGCGCGAGCTCGACGAGAGCACGTACCGCGTAATCCACCTTGGCCGAAATGCGCATGCCCGCATTCTCCACCACCAGCGCGAACGCCCGCGTCCCCTGCCGGTTGGTGCGAACGCGGGCCGCGGGCTCGTGCTTCGGCAGCGCTCGGGTCTGATCCTGGCGCCGGCGATTCCGTGGGAACCGGGATCAGCATCCGAGCGCGGGTCGTCCTAGCCGCGGGGCTTGCCGAAGATCAGGCGGTAGCCGATCAGCAGGATCAGCGCGCCCAGGATCGCCAGACCCCAGGTGCGCAGGTCGAAGAACGTGCCGAGCTCGACGTGGAAGAGGGTCTTGCCGACCCAGCCGCCCACGAAGGCTCCCGCGACGCCGAGGAGGATCGTGACGACGCAGCCGCCGGGGTCCCGGCCCGGCATGAGCACCTTCGCGATACCGCCCGCGAGCAGTCCCAGCACGATCCAGCCGATGATGCTCATGGGCATCCTCCCTGCGTTGGCGTTTCGACATTGGCCTAGCGGGCGCAGCATCCCAGATCCTTGTGTCAGGACAGGCCCCCGCTTACGGAGTCGTGATGTTGATCTCAGCCGGGCCTCCGCCCGGCGCCGAAATTGTCCAATGTGAACGAAGTTTCCCGGGGTGCACGTGATTTGCGGGTCCGGCCGAACGCCTCATGTCGCCGTGGTCGATCGGCTACCGTAAGTGTGGATCACTTGGCCGAACAGCGATGGAGAGCACGCCGTGCCGGGCAGACCGTGGGACAACGGTGGACCGCAGAGCGTCGCCGAGCGGCGTTTCGACGACCTGCTCAGGCCGGGCAGGGCGTCGGCCGACGAGGCCGCGCCGCCGGTGGACGGGCACGGCGAGGCGGTGGAGCGGGAGATCCGCGGCGAGTACCTCGCCCGTCGGCTGATCGACTCCCTGGAGGACGGCGGCTGGCGGCTGTTCAACCGCCGCGGTGCCCAACCGCTGATGATCCAGATCGAGGACGCGGTGATCACCGGCCGGGTCGAGCTGCGCAACGCCGAACTGCCATACCTGCTGGAATTCGTCGGCTGCCGGTTCGAGAACGCCCCAGACCTGCGGCAGGCCCGCCTGGCCGGGCTGGTGATGTGGCACTGCCGGTTCCCCGGCCTCAACGCGCGCAACCTCAGCGTCAGCAACGACACGGTGCTGCGAGGCTGCCAAAGCATCGGCGGAGTCCTGGATCTGGCCGACGCCGATCTCGGCGGCTCGCTGCTGCTCAACGACAGCGAACTGCGCAATCCCGGACACCGCGCGATCTACGGTGACCGGCTGAAGGTGTCCGGTGCGGTGCTGGGCATCCGCCTGCAGGCCGCGGGAGAGATCCGCATCCCCGGCGCGCAGGTCGGCGGGAACCTGACGCTGTCCGGCGGAGTTCTGCGCAACCGCGGACGCAATGCGCTCAACGCCACCGGCATCCAGATCGGCGGCTCGCTGCGACTGGACGTCGACCCGGGCACCAGCAGGCCGTTCACGGCGGCCGGACGGCTGCTGCTGCCGAGCGCGCGCATCTCAGGTGATCTGCGGCTGCGAGACGCGGTGCTCGAACCCGGTGTCCACCCGCCGCGCCGCGGCGACTCGCAGCACGACGACCCGGCCGCAACCCTGATCGCCGACCGCGCGGAGATCCGCGGTGATATCCAGCTCGACCAGAACTTCCGCAGCGGCGGCACGCTTCGGCTCGTCAGCGCCACAGTCGGCGGCAACCTGCGGATGGCGGGCGCCCGGCTCGACTTGGGCTGGTTGCGCTCACCAGCAGCTTCGGTGGAGCATCCGTTGCGCGCGGCGCACCTCGACGGCACGCAGATCCTCGGAAACCTCGATGCGCGCAAGATCGTCGTGCACGGGCAGTTCCGGATGACCGACATACAGGTCAGCGGCAGCATCCAGCTCAACGAAGCGCAACTGGTGGGGCCGCGCACCGACGTCCTGCGGGCCAGCAGGGCGGTCGTGGGCAGCAACCTGGAATGCCGCGACACCGAGATCGCCGGATCGCTCCAGCTGCAGGGCGTGCGAGTCGGCGCGAACGTCGACCTGCGTTCAGCCCACCTGACCAAGCCCGCGTGGCACCAGCACCGAAAGGCGTACAAGGCTTCGCTGGACCTGCGAGCTGCACGGATCGAACGCGACCTGGTGTGCGCGGAGGGCGGACGGCCGTTCCGTGCCGAGGGCGCGGTGGAACTGCGGTGGGCCGCGGTCGGCCGGCACCTCAACTTCTGGGGCTGCGAGCTCGGCGACGGTGCTTCACCAGCGGCGCTGAACGCATTCGCTGTGGTCACGCAGGAGATGACCCTCTTCCCGCGCACCGCGCCGCAGGGGCGGATCACGCTGCGGCAGGCGCAGTGCGAACTGCTCGCCGACAACGCCGCGCTCTGGGCGGCCACCGGTGGCCTCGACTTCGAGGAGTTCGCCTACGAGAACTTCTCCGAGTCCTACGAGGTCGCCGACCAGGAGCGGGTGCGGCGACGGCTCGGCCTGTTGCGCGCCACCTCGGACGGGGTGTATCAGCCGGGCCCGTACGACCAGCTCGCCAAGGTGTTCCGGGCCAACGGGCTTGAAGAGCACGCGGTCACGACGCTCATCGAGAAACAGCGCCACCGCTATGCGGCGATCAGTGCCGCCGCCCGTCCGGGCCTGCGATGGCCGGTGCGGCTGTGGAGCCTCCTGCAGCGGATCACGGTCGGCTATGGCTATCGGCCGCTGCGGGCGCTGGCCTGGATGCTCCTGTTCGCAACCGGTGGCACAGCCTGGTTCGCTTTCCACCCGCTGACCCCCATCAACGAGCAGGACCACCCGGTCTGGAACCCGCTGTTGTATGCATTGGACCAGATGCTGCCGGTGGTCACCCTCGGCCACGACGACATGTGGCAAGCGCACGGGGCTTCGCAGTGGGTCACCGTCGTCCTCATCGCCGTCGGCTGGACGTTGGCCACGACGGTCGCGGCGGGCATCAGCAGAGGCCTGCACCGAGAACGCTGAACGCGGAGGCGACAGGAGGCTGTTTCCAGGTTCCTGGGCGCGCACCCCGGGGTCGCGCCCCGGCTGCGGACCGCAGCGGGGTGACCCCGTAGCCAGGCCCCGGGGCACGCGCATCGCGGGCCCGACCGCAGCGTCGAAGCCCGATCAAGCCTCCGCGAGCGTTCGTCGGAAACGCCGAAATATCCGGATTTTTGGCCGGATCGTGATCTTCGCCGGTCAGTTTACCGGCAACCGGCGGGGGATAATGATGATGATCACGGGCTAGCTCGCTGGGGGGTTCGTCGTGGGAACTGGACCGGATACTTCGCGCGGGAACCTCCTCGACGGGACGCCGTGCTGGATCGAACTCGTCACCACCAACGTCGACAAGGCCTGCGAGTTCTACGCCGGTTTGTTCGGCTGGGAGTACGAGACCCACCACGACCCGCGCGCCGGCTTGCACGTAATCGCCGCCCACGAAAGCTTTCCGGTGGCCAGTATCCGGGAATCCGCCGACGGCCGGTCCCAGTGGCGGCTGTTCCTCGCCGCCGCGGACAGCGCGAGAACGGCCGCCGAAGCCGGCAAGCTCGGGGCGCAGATCATCGTGCCCCGCAGCCGCGTGCCAGAGCTGGGCGTGAAAATGGTGTTGACCAGCCCCGCCGGCGACGAATTCGGACTGCTGGAACCGGATACTTCCTGGCAGTTCGACGTCGGCCTGCCAGGCACCCTGCTCTGGGCCGAACTGGTGACCATCAAAGCCCAGACCGCGGACCACTTCTACGCCGAACTCTTCGGCTACACCGCTGAGCAATTCGGCACCGAACACCGCACCGGATACGAGGTGTGGTACCTCGACGAGGATTCCGTGCTCGCCCGGGTCAGCATGATCCGAGAGCACATGAGCACCGAGGCCCGGCCGCACTGGCTGCTCTACCTCGGCGTGGAGGAAGAGGTGGGCACCGACGAACTGGTGCACCAGGCGGTCGCCCTGGACGGCCGGATCCGGGTCGATCCCTACGACTCCAGCCTCGGCCGCGTCGCCGTCCTGAGGGATCCGACCGGGGCGCGCTTCGCGATCGTCGATCCCAGCCAGGCCAGCGAGTACGGCACGGCGGGCAACGACGACCCCTACGACGACTGAGGCCGGGCTCGCGCCGGTGGGCCGGGTGCTCGTCGGCCCACCGGGTGCGCAGGTCAGCGGCGGAGTCGCTTGCGCCCGGTGACCTTGTTGTAGATGACCAGGACGATGACGGCGCCGATGATGGAACCGATCCACCCGGCGGGCTGGAATCCGCGGAAACCGACGGTGAGCAGGCTGAACAGGAAACCGCCGACGACCGATCCCGCGACGCCGATCACGATCGTCATCAGGAGGCCGATGTCGTCCTTGCCCGGCACGACCGCTCGGGCGATGAAGCCCGCGATGAGCCCGAAAACGAGCCAGCCGATGACCGTCCAAAGCATTGCATTCACCCCATAGTCCGGGTTGGTCCCTGCTAGATCACGCTACCCCACGGAGTGACCACGACGCACCAGCCTGCAGCCAGCGGCGTTAGCTGCGCAACACCGGTCCCCTGTTCCGTAACGAAGCGTGCCGCTGGACCGGGGCTGGCCGAGGTCGCGAATGTGGCGGAGTGGTGCCGGATCAACGGTGTCGATAGGCGCACGTTCTATCGACACCGGGCCCGGGCCCGGGCGGAGGGCCGCTGGCAGCCTCGGTCCCGGCGGCCGAGAACGACTCCGCATGCCACCCCCGAGCCGGTCGTGGCCGAGATCGTGCGGTTGCGTCACGCGCTGGCCCCTGACAACGGGGGCGATTTCATCCGCGACGAACTCGCCGAGATCGCGGCCGTGGCGGGCTGGGCCGAACGGGGCTGGCGGGTTCCAGCTCGGGCCACCATCAACCGGGTCCTGGACCGCCACGGCCTGCTGGAGCCCAGCCCGCGCAAACGCACCGAGCCGCCTGGCCGCGCTATACGCGCCGAACGCCCAGCAGCTCGCTGACACCGACCTCTCGGACACCTTCGAATTCCTGGGCCCACCGGTCGATCCGGTGCAGGCCGGTGCGTTCGAGATCCGCGCGGTTCCGGTTCATGCGCGACCCGCACATCGGGGTGCGCGTTCGTCAACTCCGCGATCACGCGCGACAGCAGATACGCGCACAGCGACTTGACTGCCGAGCCCCAGCCGGATCACCATCGTGCAAGGGCAGGACATGGGGCGGCGCAGCGAACTCTTCGTCAGCATCGACCCGATGACCCCCAGGTGACCGTCACCGGCGCGGCCGTGCCGATTTCCGGTTGAGCGCGGGCGATCTGGACTCCCGTCCGGGGGCTGGATATTTTTGCCGGCGACGTCCGAAGTGGAGGTGTGCGTTGTCGGGTCACCTGATCGACCGGTCCGGGCGGCGGTACGACCTGTCGGAGCAGCGCTGGCGAGGGGACGACGGATCGCCGCTGATGGTCAGCGCCCTGCCCGGGATCACCCCGGAGCAGATCGAGACCACAGAACGCTCGCTGTGGCGGTACGGCGCGGCCATCCCGGTCGATCCGGGCGCGCGGTTGAGCCTCGGCGAGGGATCCACGCCGCTGGTGGCGCTGGACTGGAGCGGTCGGCGCGTCCACTTCAAGCTCGAATGGTTCAATCCCACGTCGAGCTTCAAGGATCGCGGTAGCGCGGTGATGGTCTCGCATCTCGCGAGCCTGGGTGTGACGCAGTTGTTGGAGGATAGCTCCGGCAACGGCGGCGCATCGGTGGCCGCGTTCTGCGCGGCTGCGGGGATCGAGGCCAAGATCCTCGCCCCGGCTTTGACCTCCGCGGCCAAGATCCGGCAGGTGCGGGCCTACGGCGCGGAGGTCGAGCTGGTGCCGGGCACCAGGGACGAGGTCGCGGCGGAGGCCATCCGCCAGTCAGCGCAGATCACCTACGCCAGCCACAACTGGCACCCGTTCTTCTTGCAGGGGACGAAAACCATCGGATACGAGATGTGGGAGGCGCTCGGTTTCCGCGCGCCCGACAACGTGGTGGTGGTGGCGGGCGCGGGCAGCAACGTCCTCGGCTGCGACATCGCGTTCACCGAACTGCTCGAAGCCGGGCAGATCGATAACCGCCCGCGGCTGCTGGTCGCGCAGCCCGAGGACTGGGCGACGATCGCGCACGGGGTCAACGGGACGAGCGGCCCGCTTCCGGGCCAGCGCAAGCCAACTATCGCTGAAGGTGCCTCTATCGCTACGCCCGTTCGCCTACCCGAGAACATCGAGGCGATCCGCCGCTCGAACGGCATGGCCATCACGATCGACGACGACTCGATCCGCGCCGCCGTCCGAGCGTTGGCGGCGCGAGGCTTGTACGCCGAGCCGACGAGTGCGGTGGCTGCGGCGGCGCTGGACCGGTTCATCGCCGACGGCACCATCGGCGAGGAGGACACGACCGTCGTGATCCTAACCGGCTCGGGCATCAAGGCCACCGAACAACTCGCGGCCATCTACGACTGAACTCGCCAGAACCAGCGGGTGCGCCCGGATAGGTACCGTGAGCGTTTTCGGTGCTGTAGAAACGGTTTAATTGTCACGGTGTGAAGCGAACGGACCGAGGTGGACGGTCCGTTCGCTTCGCACTGCTCGGCGAGTGCGTTCCGCGCAGCACCGCCGTGCCACGCAGAATGCGTCTGGAAACGGGATTCAGATGCGTTCGAAGACGGCGGCGAGGCCCTGGCCGCCTCCGATGCACATGGTTTCCAGGCCGTAGCGGGCTTCGCGGCGGTGCATCTCGCGGGACAACGTCGCGAGGATGCGTCCGCCGGTAGCGCCCAGCGGGTGGCCCAGCGAGATTCCCGAGCCGTTGACGTTGAGCCGGTCGAAGTCGGCGGGCTTGAACTCCCACTCGCGGGTGCAAGCCAGCACCTGCGCCGCGAACGCCTCGTTGAGCTCGATCAGATCGACGTCGGCCAGGCCGATTCCGGCGCGCTGCAAGGCCTTCGCGGTCGCCGGGACGGGCCCGATGCCCATCGTGCGCGGTGGCACGCCAGCCCGCGCCCAGGCCACCACCCGCACCAGCGGGCGCAGTCCGAGCTCCGCCGCGCGCTCCGGCGTCGTCACCACGCAAACGGCGGCGGCGTCGTTCTGCCCGCTGGCGTTGCCTGCGGTGACCGTCGCCTCCGGGTCGGATTTGACTAGCACCGGCTTCAGCGCCGACAGGCTTTCCATCGTGGTATCCGGCCGGGGGTGTTCGTCCACGTCGACGACGGCGTCGCCCTTGCGGGAACTCACCGTCACCGGCACGATCTCGTCGTCGAACCGCCCGGCCTGCTGCGCGGCGGCGGCGCGGTGCTGCGAGCGGACTGAGAGCTCGTCCTGCTCGGTGCGGGAGATCTCGTACTCGCGACGCAGATTCTCGGCCGTTTCCAGCATCCCGCCCGGTACCGGGAAGTTCTTGCCGCCCGCGGTCACCCGCCCGCGTGCCAGGGCGTCGTGCAGCTCCAGCCCGCTGCCGCGGATGCCCCACCGCGCCTCAGTGGTGTAGAACGGCGCGCTGCTCATGCTTTCCGCGCCGCCAGCCAGCACCACGTCGCTGACGCCGGTCTGCACCTGCATCGCGGCGTCCAGCACGGCCTGCAGACCGGACCCGCAACGCCGGTCCACCTGGGTGCCGCCGACGTCGACGGGCAGGCCGGCGTCCAGCGCGGCGACTCGACCGATCGCCGGGGCGTCGGAGTTCGGGTAGCACTGGCCGAGGATCACCTCGTCGATCGCCCCACCGGGCAGCCCGGTGCGCTCCACCAGGGCCCTGATCACCGTCGACGCCAGCTCGACGGCGGGCACGGTCTTGAAGACCCCGCCGTACCGGCCGATCGGGGTCCGCAGCGGTTCGCAGATCACCGCTTCGCGCATCGCTTGCTCCTTCGAGTCCCGGTGGCGGCCGCTCCGCCGCCGTTTCGTTCGTAGCACAGCGCCGCGAGCAGATGAAATGGTCGGGATTATGTAGTGCGACGTCTCACTGGTAAGCCAATTCAGTATTGGACGGTATCGGCGTGGCATGCGATGGTGCGTCGGAGAAACCTTTGGAGGTCGACATGCAGTGGGCGCAGCGGGTCAACACCGTGCGGGTGATCGGCACCGGCGTGATGGGGCGCGGCATCGCCCAACTGGCCACGGCCGCCGGGCTGACCGTTGAGCTCTCCGACGCCCGCCCGGAGGCCGTGTCGGCGGCGGTGGACCACGTCGGGCAGATGTTCGACAAGCTTGCGAGCAAGGGCAGGATGACCACTGAGGACGCCGCCGCGGCGCGGGACCGGCTACGGCCGGTCGACGGGCCGCACGCGCCGACCGAGTGCGACCTGGTAATCGAGGCGGTCCGCGAGGACCTGCAGACCAAGCGCGAGCTGTTTTCCGAGCTGGAGAAGATCTGCCCGCCGCACACCGTGTTCGCCACCAACACCAGCTCGCTGGCGGTTACCTCGATCGCCACCGCGCTGGCCGACCCGAGCCGGCTGGTGGGGCTGCATTTCTTCAACCCGGTCCCGCTGATGCGCCTGGTCGAGATCATCCCCGGAGCCCGGACCGCGGATTGGCTCCCGGCCGCGCTCGTCGAGCTGGTGCAGCGGCTGGGGCACCAGCCGGTGCGGGCCACGGACACCCCGGGTTTCCTGGTCAACCACGCTGGTCGCGGGCTGATCACCGAGGCGCTGCAGATCCTGGGCGAAGACTTGGCCGCGCCCGCCGAGGTCGACCGGATCTGCCGCGATGTGCTGGGCCTGCGGATGGGCCCATTCGAGCTGATGGACCTCACAGCCCTGGACGTCACGCACCCGGCGACGGAGAGCATCTGGTCCGGCTACTACGGCGATCCCCGGCTGCGTCCGTCGCCGATCACCCGCGCCCGCCTGGAAGCGGGGCTGCTCGGCCGCAAAACCGGCGAAGGCTTCTACGCCTACGTCGACGGGGTGAAGCAGGAGCAGCCCGAGCCGCAGGCACCGCCGGCGGAAACGCGCCCGGTCTGGTCGGACAACCCGGAGCTGCTCGGCGCGCTGGAAGCGGTGGGCGTGCCGGTGGAGCGCGGCGATGAGCCCTCCGATGTGGCGGTCGTCCTCGTCACTCCGTACGGCCACAGCGCCGCGACCGCTGCGCTTTCGGCGGATCTGCCGCCAGCGCGGGTCTGCGGGGTGGATCCGCTGAACATGGAGAAGCGGTTCACGCTGACGGTGCATCCGGCGACCGATCCGGAATTCGCGCGCTCGGCCTGGGCGGCGCTGGCGGCGACCGGCCTAGCGGTGACGGTCGTCCGCGACGGTGCGGGCATGATCGCGCAGCGGCTGCTGGCGTCGATCGTGAACACCAGCTGCTTCATCGCCGAGCAGCGGCTCGCCACACCCGGTGATATCGACACTGCGGTGCGGCTCGCGCTCGGCTACCCGCGCGGGCCCCTGGAGTGGGGCCAGCACTTCGGCCCGCGCCGCGTGCTGACCGTGCTGCGCGCCTTGCAGGTGGCCACCGGCGACCCGCGCTACCGGCCCAGCCGCTGGCTGGTCGAACGCGCCGAACTTGGCCTCGAACTCACCGGAACCGGCACCACGCCGAAAGACGTGCTCGCCTGAACCCGCGGCTCTCCGGTGGGCTGGCTGAGGCCGAGAGGGCTGGCCCTGAATGAGGAAAAAACACACCCGCACCTTCGGAAACGGCCCTAACACGGCGCCGAAATTAACCAGCAGGGTCGAGGATGGCATCAAAACCGAGGTGGACAAAGGACCTCGGGACGAGCCTGGCGGATACCCGCTTACTGGCCAGGCGGTGTCCGGCATAAAGGCGGCGTCAGCCTGGTCTGCGGCTCCTACGTGGAAGGGAAGGAGGCGCGCCCCGATATGGGGGTGGTGTCCGGCACAGAGGCGGCACGACTGCCGTGGTCTTGCTGCTTAACAGCACCGCGGCCCCAGGCCACGGCACAAGAGCCTGTGATCCCGTTGCTGCCAACGGGATTCTTTCCGTTTGAGACGCGGGGCCACAAGACCCGGACGGCGACCGGCTGACCGCCGTTTAGTCGGGCTGGCCGAGCGGAAGGGTGGTGAAAGAGGCGCCCAGGTAGTCGCGCTCGGTGCCGGGCTTGTTCGGCGTCACCTCGGCGGCGAAGCGCTCCGCGTCGTCCTCCGGGTGGTAGCCGAGCTGTTCAGCCTCGGCCAGGGACACGAGGCGTCGGGTGTTGTTCGAAACTCCCCACACCACGCGGAATCCGGGCGACGGGGCGGACAGACAGGTCTCGAACAACCGCCCGGCGTCGTCCGGGGACAGCCAGATCGACAGGTCGCGCTTGTCGGAGGGACGTTCGGCGCAGGCGCCGATGCGCAGGCAGATCACGTCGATGCCGAACCGCGAGTGGTAGAGGCTGCCCAGTGCCTCGGTGGCGGCCTTGCTGAAGCCGTAGTAGGTGTCCGGCCGGGGCGGGGTCTCGCCCGGGATGTTGTCGGAATTCGCGTCGGCGACCGGGATGAAGCCTACGGCGTGGTTGCTGGAGGCCAGGATCACCCGTCCAACACCTGCTCGAAGCGCAGCCTCCAGCACGGTGCGGGTGCCGTCCACATTGGTCGTGAGGATTTCCTTCCAGGTGTTCTCCCTGCTGTGCCCGGCGAGGTGGATGACGGCGTCGACGTCCTGGCAGGCGCGGGTCATCGCGTCGAGATCGGTGATGGCGGCCGTGATGGTCTCGACGTCTTCGCCAGGCTCGGCCGCGGTGGGTGCGTGGATGTCCAGCAGTCGGAGAGCCCGGCCGGGCCGACGCAGCCTGGTGCGCAGCATGATGCCGATGCGTCCGGCGGCACCGGTGACCAGAATGCGCTGGGGCGACATGGCTTTCCTCCCGTCGACAGCGGACTTCTCGTCGAACTCTATACGGGAGGTGGCCGGGTAGCGGTCCGCTCCTCCCGCCAGCCATGAGCGAACCCCCGGTTGGTGGAAGCGGATTCCACGGCGTGTCCCGGACCGTGGTTCAAAACTTGGGCAGTCGATCGGGCCGCGTCAAATATGTGATTGATAACTGACAATGTGAGTTCGGGTAAAAGGTAAATTACTGGAAAATCCGAATCCGGCTCTACTGACGTGTCCGTGGGTGGTGTCAGCTGCTGGTTTGGCCCTGGAGATGGGGCACGCCGTTGCTGTGTCTAGGTTTCTGGCTTGTGAAG
>NZ_JBSFLZ010000075.1:0-35153 GCF_053599315.1 Saccharopolyspora sp. NPDC000995 | reverse complement strand
AACACAAAAATATTAAACACACAAAAACCCCCCACCCCCCACCCCCCCCCCCGCCGCCCCCCCCCCCCCCCCCCCGCGACGAGGTTAGGAGACCTTGACGAACTCCAGACAAGCTCACGGTGGTGGGAGCATGGTCGCCACCTCGGCGATGCCGTCGAGTACTTCCTCGGATGTGGAGCCCTGCCACTGGGTCGCCTCGGCGCGTACGAGCAGGTTTCCCTTCACGCGTGAGTCCCAGTGCTGGCCACGGAAAACGATGCCATCCGCGGCCAGCAGGTCATGGGCTACCGCCGTCACATCGCCGGTGCCGTAGCGCTTGTCAAGGCTGTTCAGTTCACGGGCAGCGCGGGATGTGGGCATCCGCACCCAGGCGATGGACACGACGGCTGTGTTGCCCGCATCGTCGGCGAGCGGCAGCAATGTCCGTGTCAGCGAACGGCACGGATGGCGCAGGAAGAACTCCCGCACCTCACCGAAGGAGTGCGCGACGCAGTCGAGGTAGTGCTCGGGAGCTCGCGGTCGGGTAACGCGCAACCGCATCCGTTGCCAGGCCTTGTTGCTGTCGCCTTTGCTCGCCGACTGCTTGGCATTGCTGACGCGAACTGAGACGCTTTCGCCGGCCACCGAACTGGCACCGACACCAACCGATCCTCCACCTGCTATTGCGCTGACGACCAATGCCGTCGCTCCCGCGAGTGCCACGACTCCGCTGCTTGAGCTCTTGCCCATGATGGGGCGGCGGATACCGTTCTTGTCGGTGTAGAAACCCTTCGGCTCTGGCACAACTTCCCCCTAGTACGGACATGCGGTCGCAGATCCTCGTGGCAAGGAGCGGTCGATAAGTGATTTGCCTTGTTAATCACCTGAAAAGAGCAGCCGCTGCGTTCCGGGCCCGGCCGTTTGACCACCGGGCATCCGTACTGCTCGCGTGACATCTGGCTCTGTCGCGTGGCCCTGGGTACACGATCTGCCGCCGGTGTTGTTGACTTCGGGCGTGAGTGCCGATCAGCAGCCCCGCCGTGCCCGTGTCCGCGCCCCCGAACTGGTCGGCCGCCAGTGGTTGAACACCGGCGGGAAGTCGTACTCGATCAAGGACTTCCGCGGGAAAGTCTCAATTTTTGACTTCTGGACTTTCTAGACCACAGAATCAACTCGCCAGTCGCTTCCGAGATCCGCAGTCACACTCGTCATTGCCCTGGTGTCCCGGCGACTGGCCCAGCCAAGATCGACGCATGAACATCATTGCTGGATTGATCGGTGCCTGTGTCAGCTTGATCGGCGTGACCGTGGGGGCGTGGATCAACAACCACCGCCAAGACCGGCGATGGTTGCGCGAAAAGAAGCTGGAGGCCGCTGCGGCGGCGCGGATCTGCTCGTGGGGTGACCAACGCTGACCGACGACCGCACCCCTGTTCGTCCGCTTTCGGCGTGAGCGGCTCATGCGGCCAAGGGTGCGGACTGTCGGTGGTCTTCGGCAGGCTGCGCCGCATGATCCTCTGGTCCCTGACCGACGTGGAGCGCGCGATCCGAGCTTCCTGGGGTTCTGATACCTGTGCCCCGGAAGACATCCCCGCCTGGCACCCCGGCAATCCGGCCCGCGGCCAATGCGGCACCACTGCCCTCGTCCTCAACGATCTCTTTGGTGGCGACCTTATGCGGGGTGATGTTCATCGCGGCAGCGAATGGGTCGACTACCACTGGTGGAACCGCCTCGGCGACAGCGTGGAACTCGACCTCACCCGAGGTCAGTTCGCCCCCAACGAGCTCGTCGGCCCTGGTGAACCGGTCTCTCGCCCGACCGGCAAGACCCGCCTCGATACGGAGTACGAAACCCTCCGAAAACGAGTGCTGACATATCTCGAGTGCTAGCCCACGCAACGACGTGTGTGTATAGTGTGTGTATGACTCGGGTGAATGTGTGGGTGCCTGACGAACTAGCAGAGCGAGCGCGCAAGGCCGAACTCAACATCTCGGCGTTGACGCAGGCTGCCATCGCCGCTGAGTTGGCGCGCACCGCTACCGATGCATGGTTGGCGACGCTTCCTGTGCCGCGCGGGCTCACCCATGATGCAGCCGCTACCGCGCTCGATGACGCGCGTGAGGAGTTCGGTGCGTGAGCGCAGCAATGAACGCAGTGGTACTGGATGCTTCCGTGGCGGTTGATCTGCTCGCCGGCACCGACTACGCCCCAGCGGCGATCGACCGCCTGACCAGGACCGAGCTACACGCTCCGGCGCACCTGGACGCTGAGGTCATCTCAGCGCTTGGTCGAATGCAGCGCGCGGGTGATCTCGCTGTCGCCGATGTCGAACTGGCCCTGGACCGCCTCACAGCCATGCCTGTTACTCGTCACCCGTTGCCAGGCCTTCTGACTGGGGCATGGGCACGGCGCGCGGACGTGAGTCTGCTCGACGCGCTTTATATAGCGTTGGCCGACCATCTTGGACTTCGCGTACTGACCACTGACCACAAACTGGCGAGGGTGTGCCCGAAGCTGACCGAAACCCTGTGCCCACCGAACTAACGGTGGACAGTGAGACGTGACTCAGGAGTCCCTGCCCTCAGGAACAGCGGCTGGGCGTGTGCCGTTGACTCCCAGTGTGAGTGAGCAGCAGAAACGTCGTGTCCGTGTCCGCGCTCCCGAACTGGTGGGCCGCCAGTGGCTGAACACCGGCGGGAAGGAACTCCAACTCAAGGACTTTCGAGGGAAAACCTTGATCCTTGATTTTTGGACCTTCTGCTGCATCAACTGCTTGCACGTGCTCGACGAACTCCGGCCTCTGGAGGCCGAGTTCGCCGATGAGGTCGTCACCGTCGGCGTGCACTCGCCGAAGTTCGAGCACGAGGCCGATCCTGATGCGCTGATCGCTGCCGTCGAGCGCTACGCCGTGCACCACCCCGTGCTCGACGACCCTGAGCTGACTACCTGGCAGAACTACGCCGTCAAGGCCTGGCCGACGCTGGTCGTGGTCGACCCGGAGGGCTACGTCGTGCACGTCGCCGCAGGTGAAGGGCACGTCGAGGTGCTGCGCAGCGTGATCACCGAGGTCACCGCCGAGCACGAGGTCAAGGGCACGCTGCACCGCGGTGAAGGCCCGTACGTGCCGCCGGAGGCGCCCGCGACGACGCTCCGCTTCCCCGGCAAGGTCATCGCCCTGCCCGGCGGCAACCTGCTTGTCTCCGACTCCGCGAATCACTCGCTGGTGGAGTTCGCCGCCGACGGCGAGACGATCGTGCGCCGCATCGGCACCGGTCAGCGCGGTCGCGCCGACGGCGCTGCCGCCGAGTTCGCCGAGCCCGCCGGTCTCGCGTTGCTGCCGCAACGCGTCGCAGAGCAGGTCGGCTACGACGTGGTGGTCGCCGACACCGTCAACCACCTGCTGCGCGGCGTGCGGCTCGCGGACGGCCAGGTCACCACGCTGGCCGGGACCGGCGAGCAGTGGCGCGAGGGCTCGGACAGCGGGCCCGCGCTGGAGACCCCGCTGACCAGCCCCTGGGACGTCGCCTGGTGGGAACCGGCCGGAGGCGTCGTGATCGCGATGGCGGGCAACCACACACTCGGCCTTTTCGACCCGGTCACCGGCAAGATCCGGCGGTTCGCCGGGGCGACGGTCGAGGGCCTGCGCGACGGCGCGGCGGATGAGGCGTTCTTCGCCCAGACCTCCGGGTTGGCCGACGGCGGTGACCGGCTCTGGCTGGCTGACTCCGAGACGTCGGCGTTGCGCTGGGTCGTGGCCGCCGACGGGGGCTTCGCCGTGCGGACCGCCGTCGGCACCGGACTGTTCGACTTCGGCCACGCCGACGGCCCCGCCGACAAGGCGTTGTTCCAGCACCCGCTCGGCGTCGCGGCGCTGCCCGACGGTTCGGTCGCGGTCTGCGACACCTACAACGGTGCCGTCCGGCGCTACGATCCGACGACCGATGAGGTTTCCACGCTGGCCACCGATGTCGCGGAGCCGTCCGGCGCGACCGTGGTGGACGGTGAGCTGGTGGTGGTCGCCTCCGCCGCGCACCGCCTCGAGCGGCCGGTGCCGCCCGGCGTCGCGGCCCGCCTCATCGAGGGGGCGTCGCAGCAGGTCAAGCGGCCGGCCACGGAGATCGGCAGCGGCGCGGTCGAACTCGCAGTGGTGTTCACCCCGCCGGCGGGCACCGAGCTGGACGAGCGCTACGGGCCGTCGACGCGGCTGGAGATCACCTCTTCGCCGGCGGAGCTGCTGGTCGAAGGCGCTGGCGTGGGCACCGACCTGACTCGCCGCCTGGTGCTGGCCGATGGCCTCGGACAGGGCGTGCTGCACGTGGTGGCGCAGGCCGCCAGTTGCGACGACGACCCATCGGTTGAGCACCCGGCCTGCCGTCTGACCAGGCAGGACTGGGGTGTGCCGATCAAGATCACCGCCGCCGGGCCGAGGCGGTTGCCCCTGGTGATGGGCGGCCTCGACGCCGAGGCGTGAGCGGCCCGCCAAGATCACCGCACCGGGTGTTGACAGGCCCTGCCGAGTACGCCTCGTGCTCGGCAGGGCCTTGGCGTTTCCGCTGTTAGATGCCCGTAAGTCGGTTCGGGCGTGAAGCCCCCCGAAAGTGCTCACGATCCTGAGCAGCGGAAACCGGCGGCCCCGTGGGGGCGTCGTGGTGTGCCGGGGAAGTCGTACAACGGACCGGCCCTGGCCGGTTGGTCACCCGGAGGCGGCAAGTAAACTTTTCGGGTGACCGATGCCAAGCTCGAAATCCAGATGCTGCACGACCGGGTCATGGTGCGCATCTCTCCGGAATCCGGGGAACGCCGCAGCAGCGGCGGCATCGTGATTCCGGCGACCGCCCAGGTGGCCAAGCGGCTGCTGTGGGGCGAGGTCTTCGGTGTGGGTAGTCACGTGCGCACGGTGAAGGTCGGCGACCAGGTGCTGTTCAACCCAGACGAGCAGTTCGAGTTCGAGGTCCAGGGCCAGGCGTACCTGGTGATGCGGGAACGGGACCTACACGCCGTGGCCAGCGAACGCACCGAACAGGGCACCGGGTTGTACCTGTAGATCGGCGTGCCCGAGTCAGGCAGCGGGCCCGGCCTACCGGTCTTTCCGCTGTGCGTGCGAGGGTGGTCGCCGCTGGGTCGGTGCCCCACCGGCCGCTGCCAGTTCCACGTGCCCCACCGCAGGACCGACAGAAGAAGGGGAAGCGGTGCCGGAGAACCACGATCAGCCAAGCGGTGCGGAGCCGTCGACCGAGCGGTTGCGCACCGAGCCCGGGCACCCCGCCGGCGGAGCCCAGCCGGAGAGCAGCGTCGAGCAGACCACCCGGATCCCCCTGGTGCAGGCCGACCTGGAGGCGGGCACTCGGCCCAATCTGCCGACCAACGGCCAGAAGCCCGAAGCCCCGAAGCCAGAACCGGAGTCCGACGCCGAGCGCACCGCCCAGATCGCGGCGCTGCCCGCGGACTTCTCCGCCTTCCCCATCGGCGAGACCCAAGCGATCCCGCGGGTCCCCGCCGAATCCAGCGGCTGGAGCGGCGCCCTGCCGTCCGACCCGCAGCCCACTGAGCCCGACAAGACGCGGCGCGGCCTGATCCGGGCCGGTATCGCCGCCGGTGCCGCGGTCGGCGCGTTGACGCTGCTCTACGTCGGTGACCTGGCTTTGACCAGCGGCACCGTGCCGCGTGGCACGGTGGTGGCTGGCGTCGACATCGGCGGCCTAGACGAGGCCGCGGCCGAGACGCAGCTGCGCGAGAAGCTCGGCCCCGGCCTGAACGAGCCCGTCGAGCTGCGGGTCGGCGACCGCGCCACCACGATCAACCCGGAGCAGGTCGGGTTGCAGATGGACTGGGCGGCGACCATTGAGCAGGCGGGCAGCCAGCCGCTGAACCCGTTCACCCGGATCGCCTCGCTGTTCACCACGCATGAGGTCGCCCCGGTCAGCCACGGCGACCGCGAGCAGCTGGTGCAGGCACTGGAGCAGGTCCGGCCGCAGCTGGACCGGACGCCCGCCGAGGGCACCATCCGGTTCGAAGGAGCCAAGCCGGTCGCGGTCGACCCGGTTACCGGCCAGGCCATCGACGTGCAGGCGGCCACCGACGAGGTGCTCGCCCACTGGGCCGAGGACGGCGCCGTGCAGCTGCCGTACACCGAGCAGCCGGTGAGCACGACCCGCGAAGGCGTGCAGCGGGCGCTGACCGAGGTCGCGCAGCCCGCGGTGTCCGCGCCAGTGACGGTGCGCGGCGAGAGGAAGAACGCGACCCTCTCGCCGGAGACGATCGGCGCCGCGCTGCGGTTCGAACCGGACGGCGCGGGTGGGCTGAAGTCCAGCGTGGACCTGCCAACCGCGATCGGCGGCGTCGAGCCGCAGCTGGCCGACACGATCAAGTCCAGCAAGGACGCCGAGATCGTCCTGGAGGGCGGCGCCCCCGTGGTCCGGCCGTCCGTCGACGGCATCGGCGTCGACTGGAACAAGAGCTTCGAGCGGATCGACGAGGTGCTCCGACGCCCGCAGGACCGAAGCGTGCAGGCGATCTACGTGCACGAGCCCGCCAAGTTCAGCACTGACCAGGCCAACCAGATGGGCATCCGCGAGGTGGTCGGCGAGTTCACCACCAACGGGTTCGAGGCCGCGTCGGGTGTGAACATCCGGCGGGTCGCCGAGCAGGTCAACGGCGCGATCATCAAACCGGGCGAGATCTTCAGCCTCAACGGGCACACCGGGCCGCGCGGGATCCCGCAGGGCTACGTCGAGTCCGGGATCATCGAGAACGGCCGGCCGGGCCGGGCCGTCGGCGGCGGCATCTCGCAGTTCGCCACGACGCTCTACAACGCCTCGTACTTCGCGGGCATGCAGAACGTCGAGCACAAGGAACACAGCTACTACATCAGCCGCTACCCGGCGGGCCGCGAGGCCACCGTGTTCCAGAGCCCCACCGGCGCGAGCATCATCGACGTCAAGTTCAAGAATGTGGCCAAGAGCGGCATCATGATCACCACCAACTGGACGTCGTCGTCGATCACGGTGACGCTGTGGGGCACCAAGCAGTTCGACGTGACCTCGCAGACCGGCGAACGGACCACTCCCACGGAGCCGCAGGAGCAGGTCGTGCCGCCGGGCGAGCCGTGCAGCCCGAGCAAGGGCACGCCGGGTTTCTCGGTGAACGACACCCGGACCATCAAGGACCGGTCCACCGGGCAGGTGCGCACCGAGACCCGGCACACGGTCTACAAACCGCAGCCGATCATCCACTGCGGGGCTCCGCCACCGCCGCCTGGCTGACCAGCGCTGTTGCCGTCGGGAGCGGTTGTTCCGGGTACTGCCGGAACAACCGCTCCCGCGTCTTATTCGGACTTGTCGCCGGCCGGCGCGAACTCCCACAGGTAGCCGGTTTCGCGCGTCATGAGGGTGATGTCCCGCGCGCAGCTCTCGTTGAGCGTCACCACGTCCGGCCGCCGCCGCTGGATCAGCGCGATAGCGGAGTTGACCGCCTTGCCCGCCGAGCAGCAGTCGGCGAAGCCGCTGTTGCAGAGGTTGAGCTGGAGCACGTCGAAGTGCTTGGCCGCTGGGGCCTGCGCCTGGGCGACGGGTACGGCCACGGCAGCGAGCGCGGTGAGTGCGGCTGCCATCCACATCGCGGCCGATCGTCGCAGGCCGGGAAGCTTCATCGGGACCTGCTCGGAGCTCGCGGCACCACGGGTTCGGCACCCCCGTCAAAGTCTCCTAACCAGCGAATATCCGCTCCACCGCCGGATGGCGTAGTGGCGACTTGTCGACAAATCCACCCGTCTGGATCACGTTGGCGTGTACGAGCAGTGATCGTTTGGAGGGAACACGGAACGTCTTCCGGAGCTGGTCGGTGGCTCCCTGTTGACCAGTGGCACATGCCACATGAAACTGAGTGCCACTCGGCAACCGCGGGCAACAACCCGCACGAACAGGGGAGGTTCGGCGGAATTCCTTTCGCGTTCCCGGTGCTCGGCTGGCAGTTTTCCGATCGTGGGCCGGATCGCGACTGGGCCTTGGACGAAAACTTGATGGGTTCGCAATATTCAGCATTGGGATTACGCCCGAACGAGTGGCACCATTCGGACACTCGCGTTCTCACCTACTAGGAGTGACATCGTGGCGCGTCGCAGAACACTACGAGCGTTGGCTATGCTGCCCGCTCTCGCCCTGGCCACCGCCGCAGCGGCGGGTTGTGCCGAATCCACCACCGGCGGGGGCGGCACGGCCGACGGCGGCGTGGAGGTGATCAAGCCCGGAGTGCTCACGACCTGCACGCACATGGACTACAAGCCCTTCCAGTTCCACGACCAGGGCAAGATCGTCGGCTTCGATGTCGACCTCGTCGACGAGATCGCCAAGGACATGGGCCTGAAGCAGGAGATCGTCGACACCCCGTTCGAGGGCATCCAGTCCGGCGAGGACCTCAACACCCGGCGCTGCGACGTCGCGGCCGCGGCCATGAGCATCACGCCTGCGCGCGAGGAGAACTTCGACTTCTCCGACCCGTACTTCGAGGCCACTCAGGCGCTGATGACCAAGAAGGGCTCGGGCATCCACAGTCTCGCGGACCTGCGTGGCAAGAAGCTCGGCGTGCAGCTCGCCACCACCGGCGAGAAGTACGCGAACGAGAACAAGGATGCCAACGGCTACGAGGTCGTCCAGTTCGAGGACCTGCCGCTGTCGGTGACCGCGGTGGAAACCGGCCAGGTCGACGCGGCGATCAACGACAACAGCGTCTTCGGCGATTTCGTCAAGACCAACCTCAACGTCGAGATCACCAACGAGTTCACCACCGGCGACCAATACGGCATCGGCATGGCCACCGGCAACACGGCGCTGAAGGACCGGGTCAACGCGGCGCTGAAGAAGCTCAAGGACAACGGCGAGTACGACAAGATCTACGAGAAGTGGTTCGGCAAGAAGCCGCAGTGACGGCGGGCGGTCGGCCGCGGGCCGCAGCGGGCATCGCCTGACCGCGACCGCGGCTGGCCGCGCCTGACTACCGATCCGCGCGGCCGGATCGCCGACCGCGATCCGCACCCGCCAGCAGCGGGGTCGGCGGGTGCTCCACCGCCGACCCCGAACACTGATCAGGAGACTTCATGACAACCGACACCGATCGGCGCAAGCCGGGGCTGGGTAGACGACAGCGGGCGCGGCTGAACCGCGGCATTCAGTACGCCGTGCTGATCGTGGTCATCGTGGTCGCGGCCGTGGTCGCCGACTGGGGTTCCATCGCGCGCGCGTTCTTCAACGTCGACGTCGCGATCGCGCAGTTCCCGGGCGTGATCACCACGGCGCTGGTGAACACCATCATCTACACCGCGCTTGGCTTCGGCTTCGGCCTGGGACTGGGCATCCTGCTGGCGCTGATGAAGATGTCGCCGGTCGGGCCGTACCGGTGGATCGCCACCGGCTACATAGAGCTGTTCCGCGGCCTGCCCGCACTGCTGGTGTTCATCGCGCTGGGCTTCGGTGTGCCGATCGCCTTCCAGCTGCGGTTCGACATCTATTCCACCGCGATGCTCGCGCTCGGCCTGGTCGGCGCCGCCTACATGGCCGAGACTATCCGGGCGGGCGTGCAGGCGGTGCCGCGCGGCCAGATCGAGGCGGCGCGCTCGCTGGGCATGTCGCCAACCCGCACCATGATCACCGTGGTGATGCCGCAGGCGTTCCGGATCATCCTGCCGCCGCTGACCAACGAGCTGATCCTGCTCACCAAGGACTCGTCGCTGATCTACCTGCTCGGCCTGGCCAGCGACCAGTACGAGCTGGCCAAGTTCGGCCGGGCGGCGCTGAACGAGTACGCGTCGTTGACGCCGCTGCTGGTGGCGGGCCTGTGCTATCTGATCATTACGATCCCGCTCTCCCGGGTTTCCGTCCTGCTGGAGCGCAAGTATGGCGGGGTGCGGACCAAGGGGGCCACGGCATGAGCAACGTGATGATCGACGTCTCCGGTCTGGACAAGTCGTTCGGCTCGCTGGAGGTGCTGCGCGGCGTCGACCTGCAGGTCGAGCGCGGCGAGGTGGTGTGCATCATCGGCCCGTCCGGGTCGGGCAAGTCCACCCTGCTGCGCTGCGTGAACCTGCTGGAGGAGCCGAGCGGGGGCAAGGTCGTGGTGGACGGCACCGACCTCACCGACCCGGACACCGACCTCGACGGCGCCCGCCGGCACGTCGGCATGGTGTTCCAGCAGTTCAACCTGTTCTCGCACCTGCACGTGCTGGACAACCTGACCGTCGCGCAGCGCAAGGTGCTGGGCCGGGACAAGGTGGCGGCCGAGAAGATCGCGCGGGAGAACCTGGCCCGTGTCGGGCTCTTGGAGAAGGCCTACGCCATGCCGGCCCAGCTCTCCGGTGGTCAGCAGCAGCGGGTCGCGATCGCGCGGGCGCTATCGATGAACCCGAAGGTGATGCTGTTCGACGAGCCGACCTCGGCGCTGGACCCGGAGCTGGTCGGCGACGTGCTCGGCGTGATGCGGGAGCTTGCCGACGAGGGCATGACGATGCTCGTGGTCACCCACGAGATGCAGTTCGCCCGCGAGGTGGCCGACCGGGTGCTGTTCATGGACGGCGGCGGGATCGTCGAGCAGGGGCCGCCCGCCGAGGTCATCGGCGCGCCGAAGGAGGAGCGCACCCGCACCTTCCTGGCCCGCGTCCTCGACCCGACCCACGCCTACCCGACTCCGGAGTGATCCCGGCCGCATCGCACTGCTGCGAACCCCCGGCACCGCCCGAACCAGGGCGGATCGCCGGGGGTTTCACGTGGAACCGAAACTAGGCCATCCCGGTGCACTGCGCCGGGATGTCGCAACCAGGCGTCGAGGTCGAACGTCCGAGCTCGGTGGAACCCGTTTCTAGGGCCGTTCTGCGCGGCGCGGGTGGGCCGCGTCGGGCGACGAAGATCAAATCGATTTCCAAACGGGCTAATTCCACAGGTAGTCGATCAGCTACGTTTCGTGTGATCGACGTTGGAAAAGTTCGGGGGCGAGGGTGCCGGTCGTCAAGCCGTGGGACAACAACGGTCCGCTCACCGCTGTGGAGCAGCGGTTCGAAGATCTGCTCCGACAGGGCAGAGCGGATCGCGTGCCCCAGGATGCCGCTCCGCCGCTGGACGTGCATGCTCCGTGGCACCTCCACGACCAGGAGATCCGCGGCGAATTCCTCGCCCGTCGCCTGGTCGAGTCCTTGGAGGAGCCCGGCTGGCGGCCGTTCGCCCGTCGCAGCGGCGGCCAGCAGCAGGTCATCGCGATCGAGGACGCGGTGATCACCGGCCATCTGGACCTGCGCGCCACCGACCTGCCGTACCTGCTGGAGTTCGTCCGCTGCCGGTTCGAGCAGGCCCCCGACCTGCGGCAGGCGAACATCGCTGGCCTGGTGCTCTGGCACTGCCGGTTCCCCGGCATCGACGCCCGCAATCTCAACACCAGCAACGACACCGTGCTGCGCAACTGCACGAGCGTCGGCGGCATCGTCGACCTCGCCGACGCCCAGCTCGGCGGCTCCCTGCTGCTCAACGACAGCGAGCTGCGCAACCCCGGCGGCCGCGCCGTCTACGGTGACCGCCTGACGGTCAACGGCGCGCTGCTCGGGTTGCGGCTGCAGACGTCCGGGGAGATCCGCATCCCCGGTGCGAAGGTCGGCGGCAACTTGAACTTCTCCGGCGGGTCGCTGCGCAACCGGGGCCGCTACGCGCTGAACGCGAACGGGATCCAGATCGGCGGCAGCCTGCGCGGCGACGTCGACCCGCTCACCCGCCGGCCGTTCACCGTCGCCGGGATCCTGTTCCTGCCCAGCGCGCGCATCGCTGGTGACCTGCGGTTACGCGACGCGGTGCTGGAGCCGGGCGTCGCTCCCCCGCGCCGCGGCGAGTCCCAGTACGACGACCCGACCAGCACGCTGGTCGTCGACCGCGGCGACATTCGCGGCGACGTGCAGATCGACCAGGGCTTCCGCAGCGGCGGCACGATCCGGATGGTGAGCGCGAAGGTCGGCGGGGACCTGCGGATGTCCGGCGCGCACATCGACCTGAGCTGGTCGCGCTCGGCGAAGGCCTCGGTTGAGCAGCCGCTGCGCGCGGTGCACATCGACGGCACCGAGATCCTCGGCAACCTGGAGGCGTCGCGGGTCGACCTGCACGGCCAGGTGCGGATGATCGACGTCCGGGTGCACGGCAGCTTCCAGCTGAACCGGGCGAAGCTGCACGGCCCGCGCACCGATGTGCTGCAGGCCAGCCGGATCGTGGTCGGCAGCAACATGGACTGCCGGGAGTCCGACGTCGTCGGTTCGATCCAACTGCAGGGCGCCCAGATCGGTGCCAACGTCGACCTGCGCTCGGCGCACCTGACCAAGCCCGCGTGGCACCGCCACCGGATGGCCTACAAGCCCTCTGTGGACCTGCGCGCGGCCAACATCGCGCGGGACCTGGTGTGCGCGGCGGGCAGCAGGCCGTTCGTCGCCGAAGGCGAGGTGCAGCTGCGGCGCGCCGAGATCGGGCGGCAGGTGAACTTCTACGGCTGCCGCCTCGGCGACGGCTCCAGCCGCAACGCGATCAACGCGTTCGGCCTGGTCGTGCAGGAGCTCACGCTGCTTCCGGAGACCGCGCCGCAGGGCCGGATCATGCTGCGGCAGGCGCAGTGCGAACTGCTCGCGGACAACTCGCAGCTGTGGGCGGCATCCGGCGGCGTCGACGTCGAGGACTTCGCGTACGACAACTTCACCACCACCATCGAGCCGACTGACCGGGCCGCGGTGCGGGAGCGGCTCGGCTGGCTGCGCGCCAACTCCGGCGGCCGTTACCAGCCGGGGCCGTACGACCAGCTGGCGCGGGTGTTCCGCGGCAACGGCAACGAGGAACACGCGGTGGAGGTGCTGATCGAGAAACAGAAGCGCCGCTACCAGGCGATCGCGGCGGCGACCCGCCCGGCGTTCCGGTTACCGGTGCGGTTGTGGAGCGCGCTGCAGTTGATCACGGTCAGCTACGGCTACCGCCCGCTGCGCGCCCTGCTCTGGTTGGTGCTGCTGACCGCGGCGGGCACCACCTGGTTCGACTTCCACAAGCTGGAGCCGATCAACGAGGAGGACCACCCGGTGTGGAGCCCCCTCCTGTACACAGTGGACCAGCTATTGCCGATCATCAACCTGGGCCACGACGTGATGTGGCAGGCCCAAGGCAACTCGCAGTGGATCACGGTGGTCCTGATCGCCTCGGGCTGGATCCTCGCGACCACGGTCGCTGCGGGCATCACCAGAGCCCTCCACCGCGAGCTGTAGTCCCCTCCCGGCGGTTGGATGCAATTTCAATGGAGATCGGACCTTCGATTTCCATTGAAATTGCGTCAGTGCTCGGGATTCGGGTGAGTTCGACTGGTCCGATCAGCTCTGTATCGCTCGACGGTCGGGTGAATTCGTGCGCCGCGGGGACTTTCGCGTGCTAGATCAAGCTGGCCAATGCTCCAGCTCACGCAGGAGGTCCTGTGGGATCCCAGCCCGGTCGTCTCGCCCTGCTCGGTTCCGCCCTCGCCGCGACTGCGGCGGTGCTCGCACCCACGGCTCACGCAGCCGACGAGCTCGAGTACGTCGCGATGGGCGATTCGGCGGCCGCCGGGCCGCTCACGCCGCACCCGGACCCGAACCTGCTCTGCTTCCGCTCCAGGGAGAACTACCCGCAGGTGGCGGCTCGACTGCTCGGCGCCGAGCTGACCGACGTCTCCTGCTCGGGCGCGAAGATCGCGGACTTCTCCGGGCGGCAGCACGGGATCATGCCGCCGCAGTACGGAGCGCTCAGTGACCAGACCGACCTGGTGACCGTCACCATCGGCGGTAACGACGTCGGCCTGGTGCAAGCGGCGGTCTCCTGCATCAACCTGCTGCCGGAACCGGTCGGATCGTCGTGCGTTGACGAGTTCACCGCAGGCGGCCGGGACGAACTGGCGGAGCGGATCGACGCGCTCGAACCGCGCTTCGACGATGCGCTCGCGCAGATCCGCCACCGGGCCCCGAACGCCGCGATCGTGGTCGTCGGCTACGGCACCTACCTCCGGCCGGGTGGCTGCTACCCGAAGGAACCGATGTGGGTGCGCGATGCGGACTACATCCAGTCCAATGTGGACAAGCTGAGCGCGATGCTCGGTTCGCGGGCGGCGGCGCACGGCGCGGAGTTCGTCGACCTCGGCCCGGTCAGCGCGGGCCACGACGTCTGCGCCGCCCCGGCGGACAAGTACTACGAGGGCGTCATCCCGACCTCTGTGGCGGCCCCGCTGCACCCGAACGCAACGGGCATGCTCGCCTTCGGCCGAGCCGTCGCGGAAGCCGTGCAGCACATCCGGTCCTGACACGACCCAGAAGCCCCCCGCAGCTTTTAGTTGCAATGCCCCTGGAATCCGCCACCAGTTGCGGAGGCCTTCTGTTGTAATGCGTCGAGTTCCCGCGGATGTGCCCGCGGAAGAACGCCTGAGCCAGCGCTTCACCCAGCTCGCGGGGACCGGGCCCGCCGAGGTGGCGGCGGAAGCGGTCCAGGTGCAGCCAGAGCTGGCACGCCCGGTCGTGACGGCCGCGCGCGGTCGCCAGCGCGAGCGCGTGCTAAATGTTGGTTTCTTCGGCCCGGAACCAGCTCAGCGCCGCCTGCAGCGCGCAGCAGGCCGACGGCCTCGCCGTCGACAGCGTCCCTGGCGTCCGCGATGAGTCCTCTAACCGCGTCACGTCGAGCAGCGCGCGGGGCGCGAGCAGCAGGTAGCCGGGGAAACGGTGCCAAGTTTCACGCCGTCGCCGAGGTTCTTGCGCAGCTGGGCGATGTGGCCTTGCAGCGAGGCCCTGGCCGTGGGCAGTGGATCGCCGTTCCAGACGATGGTCATCAGCCGGTCGACGGAGACGACGCGGTCGAGGTTGATTGCCAGTGCGGCAAGGTTTGCGCCGTTTGGCGGCACCGAAGGCCGCAGTCTGCCGTCCGACCGCAGCAATTCACCGGGTCTGCAGTTTTGGCCGGGTTCTTGAAGATATCCGCTCCCGATCGAGTCGTTCGTCGGAGAGCGTACCGGCCAACGCGCGCGTTGGTCTGGCGTTGGCCTGGCGTTGACAGTGTGTGCGATCATGGTCAGGTGATGTCTTGTCTGGGGGATTCATGAGCGAAGACGTCGAAGAACCGGCAAAGCTTGCGCTTGCTCGGACCGTATCCGGCGTCAGGCACTTGCGCCGGGCGGTGAAATCGCAAGGTTTGCGCTTGGATCCGGTGGCGGGTGCGGAAATCCGCGCCGCACTGGAGGATCAGTTGTCCGCAGTGGACGACTGGTTGGCCAGGTCCGCTTCGCTCAACCAGCACGCGCCGTTGGGGCAGAACCCGGTCGGCGAGGCCATGGCGGCGAAGTTCGCGACCCGTGCCGACGGCCATGAGAACTCATTCAACGCGGTGCTCAAGCGCTACCGGGAGGTCCTGGAGGGCGCCCTCGACGCCATCGTTTCCGCGATCCGCGAGTACCGGGAGATCGAGGACCACGTGTCGGATTCCTTCCGGAAGCTCGTTTGATGGGACCGGTTTCGGCTGGGCGCACCGATCCGTAGTCGAGGGGGAAAGACTGAACATGACTCAGGAAACCACTGGGCCGGACGCCGACTTCGCGTTGACCGAGACACAGAACTGGGCCTCGCGCAGCCACCGCGAGCTCTACGAGGCGGTGCACGCCGGCAACGATCCTGGCCGCGTCGGCCAGCTGGCCGACGACTGGAACCGGCTGAGCCGCGAGCTCGCCGAATCCGCTACGCGCCTGGGCGAGCGGCTGCAGGCCACCGAAGCGGGCTGGGAGGGCGAGGCCGCCGACGCGGCGCGGTCGGCGATCCAGCAGCTGGCCGACTGGAACCACGACGCGGGCACGACCGCGGGCGCGCTGGCGGAGCGGATCGCGGTGCAGGGGCGGATCATGGAAACCGCCAGGGCCGAGATGCCCGAGCCGGTCAGGGGCGGTGAGGCGCTCAACGCGGTGGCGCTCATGACCTACACGACCGGCGACTTGGGGGCCTTCAAGCAGGCCTGCATCGACTTGAAGGCCCACCGCGACCGGTCCGACTCCGCCCACCAGCAGGCGGTCCAGGTGATGACCTGGATGGAGGACCAGTCCCGCAACATCGACGGCGACACCCCGAAGTTCACTCCCCCGCCAAACCCGCTCGGGAACGACGAGCCGGTGCACCGGACGAAGCAGATCCTGGGCGAGCGCGCCAAGTTAACGCCCCAGAACGTGGGTAGGACTCCGGAAGCGCCGGACTCGACCCTCCCGAACTCGGCGCCGGGTGACGTCATGGCAACGCAGCGCCTGACCGCGACGGTGCCGGTCGAGCCGCCGCCGGGCGATGTCTTGGCAACCCAGCGAATGACCGCGAAGGCGCCGCTCGACCCGACGCCGTTCCAGGCGCCGAACCCCAGCGGTACCGGGCCGATGGATACGCCACCGCCGTCCTTGCCGGCCCCGGCGCTGGGCGGCCCCGCATCGTTTGATGGCCCGACGCAGTCGTTGCGGCCACCGGCCATTGCGCCCCTCGGGGACTACCAGCCCAAGGCCACGACCCCCCAGGGCATTAACGGCTTCAACCCGCCGGGCAACCTGCCGCCGCTCGACGATCGGCAGCACCAGCCGCGGCAGTTCCAGGGGCCGGACGGCCCCTACCCGACCGGGCCGCGCGTGAACCCCGGACCCGGCGATCCGCGCGGCGGGTGGCGCGGGCCGATCCCGCCGATCCCCAGCCCCGGCGGCCCGGGCGGACCCGGCATGCCTGGCGCAGGCCCCGGCGGCGGTTCCGGCCCTGGCGGCTCGGGCTTTCGTGGCGGACCGGGCGGCCTGCCGGGTGCGGGCGGCGGTTCCGGTGTGGGCCCGGGCGGAACGTCGGGCGTGGGCCCCGGCGGCGGGTCGGGCACCGGCCGCGGTCCCGACGCCGGGTTCGGCGGTCGCGGAGCCTCAGGCATGCCCGGTCAGCCAGGCATGGCGGGCGCCGGGATGGGGTCGATGGGCGGCAAGCGCGGCCAGAGCGAAGGCCAGGAGAAGGAACGCACCAGCAAGTACGTCGAGGGCGGCCCGGTAGTCGAGGTGCCTGGCGCCGACCTGCCGCCGCCGGTGATCGGCGAGGGCAAGCGGAAGAAGCAGCAGGACCAGCGATGACCACAACAACAGCGCCGGACTTCGTTTTGTCCGCCGCCGAATTCGACCTCGTCCACGGCGCGCTCGGGCTGGGCCGCGTCCCGTTCCCGCTGGGGGTGCCGAGCCTCGGCGCGACGATGGAGGAGCGCGCCGAGCTCGCCGCCGACGCGTTCCGGTCGCTGTCCGGCCGCGGGTACGCGACGGGCGACCAGCTCGACCCGCGGCTGGTGGACCTGCTGCGGTTGCTCGGCGAGAACGACACCTCAGTCGACGTGTTGGGCCACATCGGGGGCCCGGTGCAGGCACTGGCCGCCGCCGCCGGGCGCACCGGCGTGCTCGCGCAGCTGGTCGCGAACGAGCTGCGGTTGACTGAGATTCGCCCGACCTCGTTGGCGATGTCGGCCGTGAGCGTGCTGCCGCCCGCCGAACCCGGACCGTTTCGGTCGCTGTCCCTGCGCCAGGAGCAGCTGACCAGCGCGCTCGAAGAGGACGAGGACGACCCGTTTGGCGGGGACTACGACGACGAGACAGCGCTGGCCAGGGCCGGTCTGTCCGCGCAGGACGCCGCGACGCTGGCCGAGCTGGCGAACACCCGTTGCGCCGGTGGGCAGTTCGGCGTCACGCACCGCTCGGCGCGGGCGTCGACGCTGGTCACCTGGTTCGACACGCCCCAGGGCCGTTACCTGATGGTCAGCCAGGATTCCTGGCTCAGCATCAGCCCGGCCGACAACCGGCGCGTCGAGCGCCGACTGGCCGAAGTCCTGTCCAAGCTGGACTGAAGTACCGAGGGGAAGCGCCATGACGTTCGAGGTCGTCGCCGAGGAGCTGACCGCGCACGCCAGCCACCTGGATGGCTTGACCGATCGAATGGACACCGCGATCTCGGCTGCCGAGGCCGTGAGCATGTCCGACGAAGCGTACGGACTCCTGTGCTCGTTCCTACCGCCCATCATCAACCCGATGGAGCAGGAGGGCATGGACGCGTTGAAGGCCGCGAAGGAAGGTATCAGCGTCACGGCGGATAACGTGCGCCAGACGTCCAAGGCGTACCAGGAAATCGACGAGGCGGGTGCGGATAACTTCTCGCAGTTCGACGAGGCCGTCCGGGTGAAGGAATCGGCAGTCGCGCTGCGCGAGCCGGTTGGTGAGGCCACGGGGTTCAGCCGCGCGTCGTCGCCTGTGGAGGCAACGGCGGCCAATCGCCCGATGGAGCACGGTGAGCCGGCGTCGTATACCCCGGCGGAGCGGGGTGAGCCGGCGTCGTATACCCCGGCGGAGCGGGGTGAGCCGGCGTCGTATACCCCGGCGGAGCGGGGTGAGCCGGCGTCGTACACGGCGTCCTACACCCCGGCGGAGCAGGGTGAGCCGGCGTCGTATCGCCAGGCGGAGCAGGTCGAGCCGTTCGCGACATACCGTAGGTCGTTCGAATCCGGTTGAGCCCGTGCAGCGTCAGGCAGCGGAACCCATGGGGTTAAGCCGTGGTGAGGTGCTTTCGGCGCCGTTTTAGGGCAGCAGGCAGATCGCGGAGTAGAAGCTTTTTGGAGGTTGTGCGATGCCGGGCGAGAGCCGGGGTGGGTTCGCTGCGATCGGGGCCGACCCCGACGATGCCGAGCAGCGGATCCAGGAGTGGGCGCAGGGTTTTGCCGACAAGGCCCGGCGCTACCAGGAAATGCAGGCGGAGACCGAGCAGTTGCGGCTGACCGCGGCCAGCCCGGACGGCCGCATCAAAGTAACGGTCCGCGCCGATGGCAGCGTCACGGACCTGGAGTTCACCGACAAGGTCCGCACGATGGCGCCGTCCGAGCTCGCCACGCAAATTCTGTCCACAATGCACCGTGCGCAGTCCGACATCGCGAGCCGGGTCGGCGAGACGATGTCCGCGCATCTCGGGGACGAGGACCCACAGACGCGCTCGATGATGTTGGACAACCTGCGCGAGCGGTTCCCAGAGCAGCCCGAGGACCAGGAGCCAGAGCAGCCGGAAACCCCGTCGAAGTGGCAACTTCCGGCCGACGAGGAAACCCCGAAGCCGCCGCCCGCGCCGCCAGCCGCCGGGCCGACGCCGCCTGCGGCACCGCCGAAACGGTCCCGCTTCGAAGACGAGGACGACGACTTCGGCCCCGACTTCGACCCGCTGCGGGACTGACATCACCTGACCTTGCCCGTTCTTCCAACCCCGGAGTGATGCAGTGACGAATCCGTTGGTCGCTGAGCGACAGGACTCGACGCAGGCGTTCAGCGGTGTGCCGATCCTGGAGTCGGTGAACGACACGAAGCAGGCAATCGAAAGCGGTGACTGGGCTTCCGGTGTGCTTGGCGTGGCGGGCACAGCGATGGACGCGGTCAGCATGGCGATGGACCCCTTCGGCTCGATCCTCGCCGCCGGGGTCGGCTGGCTCATGGAGCACATCGGCCCGTTGTCCGACGCGCTTGACGCCCTGACCGGCGACGCCGACGAAATCAAGGCCCACTCGGAAACCTGGCAGAACATCGCCACCGAACTGGGCGAGATCAACACCGAGATGGCCAACCTGGTCAACAGCGACACCGCCGGTTGGACCGGCGAGGCCGCGGATGCTTACCGGGCGCGCAGCGAGGACACGGCGAAGCTCATCGAGGCCGCCCAGAAAGCGGCCGAAGGGGCCTCGGGCGGGATCAGCACCGCGGGCGAGGTCGTCGCGACGGTTCGAACCCTCGTCCGCGACATCATCGCCGAACTCGTCGGCCGCCTGATCTCCTGGGCGCTGCAGGTCCTCGCCACGCTGGGCATCGCGATGGCCTGGGTAGTGCCGCAGGTGGTCACGGCCGTGGCGAAGACCGTTGCCAAGATTGCCGATATCACCACCAAGCTGATCAAGGCGATGAAGGCGCTGTCGCCGTTGCTGAAGAAGCTCAGCACTTCCTTCGGCGACGCCAAGAAGGCCCTGAACAAGATCAAGTCCAATGACGGGAAGGCCGAAGGCCCGAATAGCCCGGCCCCGACCAAGCCGTCGTCCGCCGACGGTCCGAGGCCGAGGTCATCCCCGGACAACGGTCCGGCCTCGACCAAGCCGTCGTCCGCCGACGGTTCGACGTCGAAGCCCACGCCCGAGGGCGGTCCGGCGCCGACCAAGCCATCCGGCGCCGGACCGGGCAGCAGCGCGCCCGATACGCCGACGAAGCCGAGCGATCCCGATGGCGGCAGCTCCCCGACGACGCCGTCGCAGAGCAAACCGAACGGCTCCGGCAACAAGCCGGGCAATCCTAGGGACCGTTCGATTCCGGGGGAGGACATCTGTACGGGCGGCTCCGAACCGGTCGACCTGGCCACCGGACACGTGGTGATGACCGAGATCGACCTGGAAATCCAAGGCCCGCTGAGCCTGGTGCTGAAGAGGATGTACATCTCGTCGTACCGCGCGGGGCGGTGGTTCGGTCCGTCGTGGACCTCGACGCTGGACCAGCGGTTGGAGGTCGACTCGGAGAACGTCTGCTACTTCTCCCCGGACGGCATGATCCTGGTCTACCCACTGCCGCCAGCGGATTGCGAGGTGCTGCCGATCGAAGGACCGCGGTGGCCGTTGAGCGTGCGGGACGGCGGCGGTTACAGCCTGGAGAAGCCGCAGGCGGAGGAGATCCTGCACTTCGGTCCGCTGGGCGAGCGCGACCGGGTCCTGCCGTTGCTGGCGGTCGAGGACGCCGGCGGCCGGCGGATCGACATCGAGCACCACCGGTTCGGGCCGCCCAAGGCGATTCGGCATTCCGACGGGTACCGGGTGGAGATCGACAGCGCCCGGGAACGGGTCACGGCCGTTCGCGTGGTCGACCGCGAAAACGATCTCAACGTGCTGGTGATGCGGTACGGCTATGACGACCGGGGACGCCTGAGCGAGGTGGTCAACTCCTCGGGCAAGGCGCTGTTGTTCCAGTACGACAGCGCGGGCAGGCTGACGGAGTGGCAGGACCGCAACGGGTTCTGGTTCCGCTACATCTACGACGAGCACGGCCGCTGCGTCCGGACGGTGGGCGACAAGGGCTTCTTCGACTCCACCTTCGCTTACGACGGGTCGATCACCCGGTACACCGATTCCCTGGGCGGTATCAAAGAGTTCGAGTTCAACGACGCGAAGCAGCTCGTGCGGGAGTCCGATGCGCTCGGCAACACCACGCTGTCGACGTGGGATCGCTACGACCGGTTGCTCTACCGGACCGATCCGCTGGGCCGAACCACGTACTACCAGTACGACAGCCTGGGCAAGCCGAGGTGGATCGCGCGCCCGGACGGAAGCACCGTCCGGCTGAACCTTGCCGACGACGGCACCGTCGAGTCGATCGAGGTGAAGGGTGATGAACGCGCCTGGACCCGTGCCTACGACGACGAGGCGTTGGACCCGTTGAGCGGAAAGGTGGGCGTAGCACCGCAACTCAGCGTCGAAAGCATCCGTTCTGGACGTGCCGAGACCACCGAACCGGAACTCAACGAGCCCGACCCCCGGCTGCTGGACCTGTTCGGACGCCCCCGGGAGACGACGACGCCGGCTGGCGGGCGGATCCAGCTCGGCTGGACCGTGGAAGGCCGTCGTTGCTGGCGCGTCGACTCGCTGGGCAACAGGGTGCAATGGGGCTACGACCCCGAGGGCAACCAGATCACGCAGACCGACGAGATGGGCGGAGTGACCGCCACCGAGTACGGCCCGTTCGAGGTCGAGCTGGCCAGCGTCGACCAGACCGGGGCACGCACCACGCGAACCTACGACACCGAGCGGAGGCTGACCTCCGTCACGAATCCGCAGGGCCAGACCTGGCGCTACGTCTACGACCTCGCGGGCAGGGTGATCGAGGAACACGATTTCGACGGCCGGGTGCTGCGCTACGTCTACGACGTGGCGGGACAGCTCGTCCACTCGGTCAACGGTGTGGGCGAGGAGACCGAATACGTCTACGACGCGCTCGGCAACCTGATCGAGTGGCGGGCTCCGTCGGGAGTCACCAAGTACGCCTTTTCACCCGTCGGCCACCTGATCTGGGCGACCAACGACGACGCCGTTCTCGAGTTCGAGCAGGACGATCAGGGGCGGATCACCGCGGAGACCATTAACGGCCGGTCGGTCACGTTCGATTACGACAGCCAACATGGCGTGATCCGGCGGCAGACTCCGTCCGGGGTGACCAGTTCCTGGAAATACGACGCCGCGGGTCGGCCGACCGGCCTGTCCTTCGCCGGGCATTCGCTGAACTTCGGCTACGACGCCGCCGGTCAGCAGATCAGCCGTTCGGTCGACGGCGCGGTGACTCTGGTGCAGTCGTATGACGGCGAGCAGCGGCTCACCTCGCAGGTGGTTGCGGGACGCTCGGGCCAGCACGTGCTGCGGCGACGGTTCCGGTACCGACCCGACGGCAAGCTGATCGGTACCGACGATGGGCTCTCCGGGAGCATTCGCTACCAGATCGACCCGTCCGGCCGGGTGATCGAAGTCATCGCACCGGACCGGCGGGAGAGCTACCGGTACGACGGTTCGGGCAACGTCGTCGCGTCGAACGGCCTCAACGATGCTGAGACCGGCCCACGGCGCTATGCGGGCAACAGCCTGATCGCCGCCGGGGCGGTCGCCTTCCAGCATGACGCGCAGGGGAGGCTGGTCGTCCGCGCCGACAACGCTGGCCGGAATTGGCGCTATGCGTGGGATTCCTACGACCGCCTGATCGCTGTGACGACCCCGGAGGGCGTCGTCTGGCGGTACCGGTACGACCCGGTCGGCCGGCGGATCGCCAAGCAGCGACTCACTCCCGACATGTCCGCGGTGGCCGAGCAGACCGACTTCACCTGGGATGGCGGGACGCTGATCGAGCAGGTGCACACCGATGCCAACGGCCGCCGTACGGTGACGACCTGGGCGCATCATCCGGACGATGACGCACCCATCGCCCAACTCGAGCGCGGCGCGGATGCGCCGGAGCGGTTCCACTCGGTCATCACCGACCCGGTGGGGACGACGACCGATCTGGTGGATCCCAGCGGAATGCTCACCTGGCACGGCCGAAACAGCCTGTGGGGCAGGGCACTGCCCGCGCAGCCGACCGCCGCCAGCACGCCGCTGCGGTTCCCCGGCCAGTACGCCGACCTCGAAACCGGTCTGAACTACAACGTCTACCGCTACTACAACCCGGCCACCGGTCGTTACCTCAGCCAGGACCCGCTGGGACTCGCCCCGGCACCGAACCCCGTCGCCTACGTCAGCAACCCGCACAGCGCCAAGGACCCGCTGGGGCTGATGCCGAAGCCTAAGAAGGGCGGCGGGAAGAACACGCAGGGGCAGGAGGCCACCGCGGGGTCGAAGGACAAGACCGGGCGCAAGCATGGGGCACCGAACACGCCGGAGACCGGGAACAACGGGCAAGGCCCTTCGAACCAGGGCGGCAGCAACACGGACCAGCCGGAGACCAGGGCGCTCAAGCAGAAGCCCGTGGGGACGTACGAGGTGAACGGCAAGAAGTACAACGTCGACGTCGAAGCCCACCAGAACAAGCACCAGACCACGAACATCACCGGGATGGACAACACGAACGTCAAGGCCGCGGGTGCCAACAAGTTCCCGGAGAACATCGGCGATCAGGCGCACAGGGATTACTTCGGCAAGAACGCCGCGGAGATCGCGGACCTCAAACGCCAGGAGAAGTTGGAGGCATACAAGGACGGGGGCACTGACGACGCTCGCTTCGAGGCGAAGCGGGAGCGGGATCAGGCCTGGCACGACCTTCGGTCGGGCAAGATGGACTACGCCGAGTACAAGGCTGCGAACGACCGCTACCAGGAAGCCGCGAAGAAGGACGACGCGGCGTACGAGAGTATTAAGAAAATCAGCCACGATGGCTTCAGGCGCCCGGACGGATCAATCTACGAGGGTGCCAATCCGGCGCAGAGCGTCGATGGTGTCCGCTACCAGGTGTCGGCCGACTTCACCGGCGGTTCCAACGACGTGAGCTACCACTGCTACCCGGGCACCAAAAAGCAGTCGGTTTGGGACGACCAGTACGGCGGCATGTTCAAGAATTTCTAGTCGTCTGCCGCTGAACCCGGGGCCGGTCAGGAGCCGAGGAGCGTGGCCAGGCGGGGCGAGTAGGCGTGGTCCAACACCAGCGAGGCCGCGCCTACCGCTCCGGCGTCCTCGCCGATCAGCGCGGTCTCCACCCGCACCGGGCGGACCTCCGGCGCCCACACCTGCGCCTCGACGACCTTCGCCACCCGCGTCCGCACCAGTTCCGCCACATGCCGCAGCGCGGGTCCGCCGAGCACGACGCGGTCGACGTCCAACACGCTCACCACCGACGCCAACGCCTGGCCCAACCGGGTCGCCGCCACGCGTAGCACCCGACCGGCCGTGGCATCGCCCTCCGCCGCCAGGCGGCACAGCCGCTCGTACGCCGCCGCGGCCGGTTCCCCGTCGGGCTCCGCCCTGCTCGCAGCCCGCCAGTCGGCGACGATCGCGCGCATCGAGCAGTACGCTTCCAGGCATCCTCTTCTGCCGCAATGGCATTCGCGCCCGCCACCGCTGTGCACGTGGCCGATCTCGCCGGCGTTGTTGCTGATCCCGCGATGCACCTGATCGTCCAGCACCACGCCGATGCCCACCCCGGAACCCAGGTAGACGTACACGAATGACCCGGCGCGGTCCGTCCGCCCGGCCCACCGCTCGCCGATCGCCGCCGCCGTCGCGTCGTTGTCCATCACTACCGGCTGCCCGGCGCGCTCCTCGACGATGTCGGCCAGCGGAACCTCCTCCCAGCCGGCCAGGTTCGGCGGCGCTAGCACCCGGCGGTTCGCCGCGTCCAGCGGGCCAGGCACCGCGAGACCGACGCCGAGCACTTGGCCGTCGGCGATGCCCGAACGTCGCACCAGTTGGTGGAAGGTGCGGGCCAGCGCGGCCCCGACGGCCGCGGGCGAGGCGTCGGCGGGGACGCGGCGGCGGCTGCGCATCCGTACCCCGCCGGCCATGTCCAGCAGGACACCGGTGATCCGTTCCGGATCGAGGTGCAGACCCACCGCCGAGTACGCGTCCGGAACCACCTTCAGCAGCACCCGGCGCTTGCCGCCGGTCGACGGCGCATGTCCGTTCTCGGTGACCAGACCGTCGTCGATCAGCGCGCGCACGATGTTGGACATCGTCTGCGCGGTCAGCCCGGTGCGCTGCGCGAGTTCGACGCGGCTGACTTCACCTTGCTGGCGGATCGCATCGAGCACCACCGCGCGGTTGAATCCGCCTACCCGCGGCAAATTAGTGCCCTGCCAGGACGCTTTCGCCATCGGCGCTCCTCACCCGGGACGGCAAGATCGTTGACTTGTTCCATCGAATGGAATTAACTTGCCCAATAGTGTGATCCGGATCTCAGGTTGGGCGCAACCACTGCTGGCGGGAGGACCGCGATGCGCCGCAGAAAAGCGATGTCCGTGCTCATCACCACGACGTTCGCGGTCACGCTGGCCGCGTGCGGCGGCGCCGCGGACGATCCGAACACGATCAGCGTCGCCTACCACCGGTACGGCAACACACTGCAGGTCGACCAGTGGATGCAGCGGGTCAAGCAGCAGTACGAGCAGGCGCACCCGGGCAAGACGGTCAAGCTGGACCCGGTGGTCGCGCCGGAGGGCGAGTACCTGTCGAAGCTCCAGCTGCGGATGCGTTCGCCGTCCACCGCGCCGGACGTGCTCTACGAGGACAGCTTCAACGTGAACTCCGACGTCGCGGCCGGTTATCTGGCGTCGCTGGACGACCGCCTCGCGCAGTGGCCGGACTGGGGACAGTACATCGACACCACCAAGCAAGCCGGGAAGGCCCAGGACGGCAAGACCTACGGCGTGCCGCTGGACACCGACGCCCGCGGCCTCTGGTACAACCGCGAGCTGTTCGCCGAGGTCGGCCTGCCCGTCGAGTGGCGGCCGCGGACCTGGGACGACATCCTCGACGCAGCTCGGCAGGTCAAGCAGCGCCGCCCGGACGCCATCGCGCTGGACCTCGCGCTGGGCAAGGCAGAGGGCGAGTCGGTCAGCATGCAGACCGTCGAAATGCTGTTGTACGGCAACGGAACCGGCACCCTCTACGACCAGCAGCAGAAGAAGTGGATCGCGCCCAGCAAGGGCTTCGCCGATGCGATGGGCTTCCTGTCCACCGCGCTGTCGGAGGACTTGACGCAGAGCCAGGCGCGGATCGCCGATGCGCAGTACGACAAGGTGTTTCCGCGACGACCTGACCCGCGAGGGAAAGGTCGCGATCCGGTTGGACGGCAGCTTCGCTTCCGGCAACTGGGTGGATTCCGGTTGGCAGGACTGGAGCCGGACGATGGCGGCGACGCCGATGCCCACCCAGCACGGGCAGGCACCGGGCGCGGTCACCCTCTCCGGCGGTTGGACGCTGGCGATCAGCTCGTCCGGCAGGAAGCAGGATGACGGGTTCGAGTTCATCAAGCAGGCGATGGCGAATCCTTGGTGCTGCTGCTGATCGGCGGACTTTTCGCGGTGGTGTACGCGAAGAGCCTCAGGGAGCCAGATTCCTGGCGGGGAGGAGCGTGATGGCGTCGGTGACCTCCGCTCGGCGGCGCTCGGTGTCCACTGTGGTCAACGTGGTCCTCGCGGTCATCGCCCTGATGTCCTGCTTCCTGCTGGGCCGCGGCGCTCGCAACGGCTTGCGCGCTGACCTGAAGGCGAATCCGTTGCCGTCGCCCGAGGAGGCCACCGGTCGACCACAACGCGCTGGACGCCCTGGTGATGTGATCCAGTCCATGTACTCCGGAGCCGACGCCCAGCTGCGCGTTCGGTGGCGAGACGCTGCTGGATGCGCTGGATCGACTGGCGGGCACGCTCGGCTGGTCCCGGATGGCGCGGCACTGTTCCGAAAAGCTCGCGGGCGGTGAGGGATTTGATCCGCTCGCCGCCCGCGGGCCTTTGGAGACACCTCGCGGTCATCGCAGTTGTGGCCTCCTCCGGATCGGAACCGTGTCCCGGTGAATACGGTCGATCTCACCGGCTTCCGACTGCTCGTCGACCTCGTGGTCCTCCCTGCGCAGCGAAACGAACACCGCAGCGACCGCGATCAGGGACAACGCCAACATGGCCAGATCAGCCATGACACACCCCCTCGTATCGGCGCGCCGTTTTCGGCGGTAGTCACTGGGACGCAGCCAGTGTCCGCCGGGTTGCTGATCCTTTGGAATCCCCGGATCTGCTTCCGCGAACTGCGTAGATCCACCGGGGGCGAAAACGAAAACGGCGTTTCCCCGAAAGAGCTTCAGCTCTCTTGGGGAAACGCCGCACGAATGCGCACAGGTTGCCGGGTCTCCGCGCCGGACGGGTGGACGCGAAGCTTCCCACGTCGCTTCGGCAAGTCCACCCGTCCGGGGGTCGCTCGGTCAGTGACCGAGACGCTGTTTCAAGGCCGTCAGCTCATCGCGCATCGAGCTCGGCAACGAGTCGCCGACGGTGTCGAACCACTCCTCGATGAGCGGCAGCTCGGCCTTCCACTCCGCGACGTCGACCTTCAGCGCCTCGTCGACGTCGGCCTTCGGCGTGTCCAGCCCGTTCAGGTCCAGCTCGTCGGCCGACGGCACCCGCCCGATCGCGGTGTCGGCGGCGGCCGCGTTGCCCTCCAGCCGGTCCACGATCCACTTGAGCACGCGGGAGTTTTCCCCGAAGCCCGGCCACAGGAAGCGCTTGTCCTCACCGCGGCGGAACCAGTTGACGTAGAAGATCCGCGGCAGCTTGGCGGCGTCGGCGGACTTGCCGACGTTCACCCAGTGCTGGAAGTAGTCGCCGACGTTGTAGCCGATGAACGGCAGCATTGCCATGGGGTCGCGCCGCACGTCGCCGACCTTGCCAGCCGCCGCAGCGGTCTTCTCCGACGAGAGGGTGGCGCCCATGAACACGCCGTGCTGCCAGTCGAAGGCCTCGTTCACCAGCGGAACGGTCGTCTTGCGGCGACCGCCGAAGAGGATCGCCGAGATCGGCACGCCCTTCGGGTCGTCCCACTCCGGCGCCAGGATCGGGCACTGCGACATCGGGGTGCAGTACCGCGAGTTCGGGTGCGCGGCGTTCTCCCCGTTGTCCGGGGTCCAGTCGCGGCCCTTCCAGTCGGTGAGGTGCTGCGGCTCGCCCTCCATGTCCTCCCACCAGACGTCGGCGTCGTCGGTGAGGGCCACGTTGGTGAACAGCGAGTTCCCCTGCTCGATGGTGCGCATCGCGTTCGGGTTGGTCTTCCAGTTGGTGCCCGGCGCGACGCCGAAGAACCCGGCCTCCGGGTTCACCGCGTAGAGTCGGCCGTCCTCGCCGAAGCGCATCCACGCGATGTCGTCACCGAGGGTCTCGACCCGCCAGCCCGGGATGGTGGGCTGCAGCATCGCGAGGTTGGTCTTGCCGCAGGCCGACGGGAACGCGGCGGCGACGTAGTAGACCTTCTCCGCCGGCGAGATCAGCTTCAGGATCAGCATGTGCTCGGCCAGCCAGCCCTCGTCGCGGGCCATCGCCGAGGCGATCCGCAGCGAGTAGCACTTCTTGCCCAGCAGCGCGTTGCCGCCGTAGCCGGAGCCGAAGCTCCAGATCATCCGCTCCTCGGGGAAGTGGGTGATGTACTTGATGTCGTTGCACGGCCACGGCACGTCCTGCTGCCCCGGCTCCAACGGCGCGCCCACCGAGTGCAGCGCGGGTACGAAGTCGCCATCGGTGTCCAGCCGCTCCAGGACCTTCGCGCCCATCCGGGTCATGATGTGCATCGACACCACGACGTACTCGGAGTCGGTGATCTCGACGCCCAGCTTCGGCGGCTCGGCGTCCAGCGGTCCCATGCAGAACGGGATCACGTACATCGTGCGACCACGCATGCAGCCCCGGTAGAGCTCCGTCATGGTCGCCTTCATCTCGTTGGGGTCCATCCAGTTGTTGGTGACCCCGGCGTCTTTCTCCTCGACGGAGCAGATGAAGGTCCGCTCCTCGACACGCGCCACGTCCGAGGGATCCGAGGCCGCGTAGAACGAGTTCGGCTTCTTCTCCAGGCGGGTGAAGGTGCCGGCCTCGACGAGGCGGTCGGTCATCCGCTGCCATTCCTGCTGCGAACCGTCGCACCACACCACCTGCTCGGGGGTGGTCAGCTCGGCGACTTCGCGCACCCACGACAACAGGCGCTCGTGCGTGGTCGGAGCCTGGTCGAGACCTGGGATGGTCAATGCGGTCATCGCGTCGTGTCTCCTGACTGGGCGCCACAGCCCGGATTTGCCGACGGGGTCGTCGGCCTTTGCAGGGAAAGCTTCGCCTGCCCCGAAGACCGGGCGAAGTGAAAAAGGGATGCACCGAGGCTAACGGCGGAATGGCCGCTGAATGGAGATCAGCGTTGTTCGTTCTCTCACAAGAACGATAAGGGAATCGATTCAGAAGCGATCTTGGAAGTGGTCTGGACGAAAATCTCGCCGCCTGGGGATCGCTGCGTCCCAGAATTTCCGGCGAACCGGACGGTTGTGCGAACGTCGGGTTACGCGCGGGCGTCGTCCGAATGGCGGTTGTTCGGCGCTGCGGGCGAAGAAAACCCCGCCCGAGGGCCCGGAGTGGGCGCATCGGGCGGGGAAAGAATTTGCGGTCGAGAGGTCAGACCCAGGCGTCGTCGGAGTCCGCCTTGCCGGCCGCGCCCCCACCGCGCTGGCCCTGCTGGTCGCCGTGCGCCCCGGTGTCGATGGTGGTTGCGTGCGGCTGGGCGGTTTCATCGAAGGTCCAGGCCGCGTCGTCGGTCGCGCCGGTCGCGGGGTTCGGGGCGTACTGCCCGTCACCGCTCATCTTGCCGTGCTCGACCACGGTCCACTGGCCGTCGCCGGTGTGGTGCGAGATTGTCACGTCGCCGGTCTGGCTGATCTCCACCACCTGGTCGGCCGACCCGTCGCCGTCGACGTCGGTGACCAGCATTGTGCCGCCGGTTTCGGTCTCCACGACGGCGGTGTCGGCGATCCCGTCCTGGTTGGTGTCCTCGGTGGCCGGGCCGACCTGCATGTCGCCCTGCGGCGTGTCGATGACCATCGACCGGCCGTGATTCTGGTCATGCGGGTCGGCGCCGCCGGGATGCTGTTGTGGGGCCTCGCCGGTCCAGTGGCCGGTGCCGGCGTCGTAGCGGGCCTGCTCGACCACAACGCCGTCTGCGTTGATCGTCTGCATCACGTCGGCCTGGCCGTCGCCGTCATCGTCGATGTAGGCGACGAAGCCGTCGTCGGTCATCACCGCGACGGTGTCGTCGATGCCATCGCCATCGAAGTCGTAGTTGGCCTCGGCGGTGTACTCATCGCCCTCGACGGTGACCTTGATGTCGCCGTCTCCCGCGCCTTGCTCCTCGATGTACACGTCCGCAACCTCTCAGCCGCCGATCACCTGCAACGTCTAGGACGCAGGGTAGAGGTCGAGGGTTCCGGAGATGAAGGAACTGATCTTTTTCGCATTGCGATCGCAAAGATCCTCGATGGCGTTGGACCGGCGTAGCGCAGCGCCCGTCAGCGGTTTCGGGCCCCATTGCGCCCAATCCGGATCAAGGCATCTGACCAGGTAAAACCATCCGTCATGCGCACGAGCCGGGCGATTTTTGTGTACGCGGTAGACCTGTCATGCATACGTTGTAAACAGCGCCCGGGGGAACAAGTTGCCTGCCTGCGTGCGTGCAAGGCGTGAACCCCCGGGCCGGTGGGCGCTTCGGCGACGACCGCGGTGAACTCCGGACGTCGGTCGGCGCTTCGGCGACGACCGCGGTGAACGGGTCCGGGACGTCGGTCGGCGCTTCGGCGACGACCCGGCCCCAACCGTCCGAGACCATCAGTGCGCTCTGGCGCCGTCCCACGCCACGACCTGCCCGTTACCCGCGCAGCAGCGCGGTCCTCCTGTTGCGCTGCCAGCCGTTGGCGCCTTCGTCGGACGCCGGGATCGCGAGCAGGTCGAGCGTCACGGCATGGCCGTGGTGCCCCGGAAGTCCTGCGTGCCCGTCACCAGGGAGACGTTCCGCAACGACGAGTGGGCGTGCATGTAGCCCAGTTCGCGGGAGAGGTCGCCAGCGTTGTTGGTACCGATGTTGGTCGTGATGTTCAAAGTGGACAGAACGCCCACCGCGCGGCCCGTGGCATCCAGGACGGCACTGCCGGAATCACCCGGGATCCCCGGCGTGGAGGTGAGGATGGTGTGGCTCCAACCGCTGCCGCTGTCGCCCAGGGACGTGCCCTGCTTGGCGTTCAGTTCGCTGGCTTCGGCCCGCAGCTTCGAATTGCCGTAGGTCACGACCACGTCGCCCTGCTGCAGTCCCGAGGTGTTCAGGCCGTTGGGGCCACCCCACACCGGCATGTTCGGGTTGACCTTCCCGACGTCGGCCGGATCGAGTTCGACCAGAGCGAGATCATTGTAGGCGCAGGCGTTGGCGTCCTTCTCCTTGACCCGCTGCATGCTCACCCACGAGCTGTAGGCGAGCACCCCGGGCTTGCTTGCCCCGCTGACCTGGACATGGGTGCCGATGGGCAGCGACTCCGAGGTGCAACCGTTGGTCTGGGTGGCATCGCCCTTCGCGGCGCAGTGCGCGGCCTGCCCGATGTACACCTTCGACCCGCCCTGGAACACGAAGTTGGCGGTGCACTGCGCGGAGTTGGTCACGGTCTGCACCCCGGGATGCACGGCCGCGCTGGATGCCGCGGCCCAGGAATGTCCTGCCGCTACAGCCCCGGCGGCAGGTCCGGCAGCCGCCAGCACGGCGACGCCGACCAACGAGACAACCAGCCCGAAACGAGTCCTCATGAGCACGGCCTCCTCCCGGTGCCGCGGAAGGCCCGAACGCCGCGAATCCCGGCATCAACGCGCCCTGACCGCTACCTGATACCACACCCCGCGACCTGCGGCGATGCCGATCAGGATTGGCCGAAGCCCCAGGAAGACCAACCGCCCCAGCGGTTTTGTTTCACCCAGGGAACCCGGGTGGTGTTCAGCCGGCGGCGCGGACTTCGGCGATCCGGATTTCCAGGACGGCGCCGAGTTCTGCTGGTCTTAGTGGGGCGAGGACGAGTTCTGGGCCGACGCCTGGGCGGTGTTGTCGGGTCAGGCCGTAGCGGCCGTCCGGTTCGAAGGCGTCGAACCACTTCAGCACCTGGGAGCGGTGCGTGCGGCCCAGCCGGTCGCGGAGGTTCGCGGTGAACTGGCCGTCGCGGAAGTGGCTTTCCTCGGTCATCGCGCGCAGCGTCGTGGCCGCCGGGGCGGCTCGCTTCGGACCGGCGGATTGCATCATGTCGACGTTTTCGAAATTTTCGTCGGCATTGTCGCGCGGCGCGAGATCGGTCACCGGGACCGCCAGGCGCGGGCGTTTCCCGGGCGGGGTCGGCGGCATGCCCTGCACCGCCGCGGCGCCGACCGAGGTTCGCGGATGCACGGAAATCCGCAGATCACCCCCGTGCTGTTCGGATTCGCCCGAGTCCTGGACGAGCAGCACCGCGCCTTCCTCGGTGGCTACTGCCAGCAGCCGGGTCGGGGATTCGGTGGTGTCGTCGGGCATCCAGAGCCCTTCGATCCACAGGCCTGGCTTGGCGAGTTGGGCGAGCACCTGCGCGAAGCGCGGGGCGAGGCCGTCACCAGCGAGCAGGCCGGCGGCTTGCAGCTCGGGCAGCGCCCGCTGGCGGAGCACGGCGCGCTCTTCGAGCGTCGCGCCATGCGAGCGCACCGCGATGGGGAACGGGTATTCGTCGAATCTCCCGATTTCCCAGCACAAGTCGAACCACAGCGGTGGCAGCAGCCATCGCTCGGACACGCGTTACCCCCGGTTGCTGTTATTCGCCGAAGATGGGCGGCGCCGTCCTCGGCATGTCGTCGAGCCAGATGTCGTCTTGTTCTTCCAGCCAGCTCGGCCGCTCGTGTTCCTGGTCTTCGCCGCCCTTGCCGCGCTGACCGGCGCCCGTGCCTGCTCCGCCACCGGCCGCACCGCGACCACTGGCAGCACCGGCGGCACCCGAGCCAGCGCCCGCTGCGGCGCCAAGTCCGCCAGCACCGGCCCGGCCACCCGCGCCCATGCCGGGACCCGGCCTCCCACCAGCGCCGGCCCGACCGCCAGCGCCCAAGCCTCCTGCGCCGAGGCCGCCTGCATCCATGCCACCGGCACCGCGACCGCCCAGGCCAGCACCGCCCGCGCCGCCGCCGGGCGGCATGGCGCCGATGAAGCCGCCGCCGGGCGGCCTGGCGCCGGGCGGAGTGGATGCGAGGCCGGGGCCTGGCGTCGTTGGTGTGGGCGGATTCGTCCACTGGGAGCCGCTTTGCGCGGGCGGGCGGTAACCGTCACCGATGCCACGCGGGTCCACACTGGACCGTCCGGCGCCCGTCGGGCTGATCGGCGTGCTACCAGTTCTCGTGCCTGTTCGGTCGGTGCTGGTCGGGGTGTCGCTGGTCGCGGTGTTGCTGGAAATGCTCTGCGTGTCGCGGCCCTGGTCGGGCGGCGGTGGTGGTGGGTTCAGCGGGTCGACCGGCGGCGGGAACGTCGGGGTGCTGGAGTCCACGGCGGTGTAGCCGGGGGTGTAGACGTTCTGCACAATCTGCCGAGCCTGCTTGTCGGCCTCGGCACGCTCCCGCATCTGCGCGCCGGCGTCCATGATCCCGCCAGCAGGGCTGAGCACAGTCGCCATCGCGGTGCGGGTGCCGTTGTAGTCCTCGGGTGGCTGCAACTGCGCCTTGGTCTGCCCGGCGGCGACCCCGGCCTCCTGGATCTTCAGGCCGGTCCCGCGCACGGAGTCGCCGAACTGCTGTCCCCAATCCTGCAGCGGCTTGGCAGCACCAAGCCCAGCCTCAGCGGCCCGCCCCCGCATCCCGTCACCAGCGGCCTCGCGGGTTTTGGAGTCGAGGTCGGCGAAGATCCCGGCGATCTGCTCACCAAGCGCCACCCAGGCACGGCCGGAGGCGTTGATCTGGTCGACCTGTAGCGACGGTTTGAGCTGGCTGGCCAGCCGGGCCTGGTCCCAGTCGTTCCAGTTGTCGTGCTGGCCGATCGACGCCGGATCAGTACCGCCGATCTGGAGCCCTTGTTGTTGCTGGGCCAAGTCGGCGCGCTGCTTCTCGCCGACAGCGGCGGAGAGCTGCTGGCGCATCCGCTGCTGCTCCTGAGCCCGCGTCTCGCCACCGGTCATACCGGCCCACAGATCAGAGGCGGAGCCCCCTATCTCCCTGGCTCCATCGGTGAACCAGTTCCCCATGTCGTTCCCCCTCGGCCGGCCTACTTCGGCAACTTCGGCTCAACAACCTGCGCAATTTTCGTCGCCTGCGCGCAGGTTTCCTCATCGCTCAGCATCCTGTCTGAGCGATAGGTGACGTCAACGATCACTGATCCAACGCCGAGGTACATGATCTGGCGGCAGATGCCTTGCCCCTTACCGCTCAGCGCAATGCCGGTGAAGCCGCTGCGGGACCCGACCTGGTTCGGCGTGAACACATCGAAGCTGTTCCGCCTTCGTTCCCAGTAGGCTTCGTCGCTCTTCTCGGCCTTCAGCACTCCAAAATTGAAATCGTCCCCTTCGTAGTCGCAGCCGATCTCACCGATCCCGAGATCGTTGGGTTTGCCCTCAGTCGCTGCTCCGAAAGACTGGATCTCCGCGGGCGTCAGTGCGGTGCACGGATCGAAACTCGCCAGTGGGGACGGCCCACCGAGTGCCTCGGTCGTGGGTTGAGCCCCCACACCACTACCCGAACTTTCGCATCCGGCGAGAAGAAGACCGGCGACGACCAACGCAGCTGCGTTGGTAACCCGTGTTGTGCGCATACCAATCATCAGATCAGACGTTCCGTCCCAAGTTACGAGCGCTCTCATCGTCGGTGTTCTGGATGTCCCGCGCCGAGTCGCGGTATGCCTGCGCCATGTTCCGAAAGATTTCCTCAGTCTTGCGGAGGATCGGTACAAGCCCGGAGCCCGGAGCACCCGGCGCCCCCCGTACCTTTTCATTGAACTTCCGCTCCATGTCCCGGCCAATGAGGTGATCTCAGTAAGAAGTGTCTGGAGGGCGGCCTGCCGGAATGGGTGTGTGATCGGGTAGCGCTGGCCCGGGGAGAGTGGGACGTGGGGTC
>NZ_JBSFLZ010000074.1:0-35279 GCF_053599315.1 Saccharopolyspora sp. NPDC000995 | reverse complement strand
CACTCGACAGGGTGTGGGAGAGTAAGACACCGCCGACACAATATTTGAAAGGGGCCCCTTCTTCCGGACCGGAAGAAGGGGCCCCTTCCCATTTCCAAGACGCTCCGTCGGGTCTGCCTGCAGAAGTCGGTGGGCGTTCGGATTGCCGGCACGTACCCTCACGGGCATGGGTGGTGTGCGGATTCTCGTTGTCCAGCCGTCGAAGTTGGATCCCCCGGGCGAGCTCGGCGAATGGCTTCTCGCCGCGGGTGCGGAACTCGACGTTGTGCTTCCGTCGGAGCAGCAGCTCCCGGACGGCTTCGGCGACCATCAGGGCGTGGTCGTGCTTGGCGGTGAAATGGGTGCGTACGACGACGCGGAACACCCTTGGCTGGCTGGTGTTCGCGCGTTGCTGAGCAAGGCCGTAGGCGAGCGGGTTCCGGTGTTAGCGATCTGCTTGGGCGCGCAGTTGCTGGCCGCCGCTACCGGTGGCCAGGTTCGTACCGCTCGCAAGGGACCGGAGGTCGGCACGTTGTTGGTGGCGAAGCGGGATGCCGCGGCCGAGGATCCGCTGCTCGGCCCAGTGCCGCTGACGCCTGACGTGTTGCAGTTCCACATCGGCGAGATCACGGCCCTGCCGCCGACTGCGCGGCTGCTCGCTTCCTCGCCGATGTGCGACAACCAGGCCTTCCGGGTCGGGGACTGCGCGTACGGATTGCAGTTCCACATCGAGACGACCCCGGACATGGTGTTGGAGTGGGCCGAGTTGTCGCCGGATGTCGCCGCCGCGGCCCGTCCGGGGCAGTTGGAACCCGAGCACCTGCGGGAGTTCCACGCCGATCTCGCCGAGACGTGGCAGCCGGTCGCCGAACGCTTCGTGCGGCTGGTCGACGCTCCCCCTGAGGAGCGCAGTACCAGCAGGTTCTTGCCCCTGGCGTGATTGTCGTCAGGTTGGGTCTTCACCGGCATCAGATGCGGACTACGGTTCGAACATGGCGAACAGCAACTCGTCCCGATCGGGTTCGGTGCCGTCCACCGCGCGTTACGGGTTCAGCGACGCGTCACGTGCCGAGGCCCAGCTGAGGCGAGTCGGCTGGTGGTCGGATGCCGGCCCGGCGCAAGCCGAGCCGATCGTCGCTGCGCTTTCCCGCGCACCAGATCCGGATCTCGCGCTGCTCGCCCTCGACCGCTTCCAGGAGTTCGCAGGCCCGGCCTGGGCGGAGTTGTCGCAGGCACTCGCGGATGACGTGGGGCTGCGCGGGCGTTTGCTCGGTGTGCTCGGCGATTCCACGGCGTTCGCCGATCACCTGGTGGCGAATCCGGCGGACTGGCGTCGGCTGCGGTCGGATGCCATCCAGCCGAGCACCCTGGAGGAGCGCACCTCGGTGCTGCTGGCTTCGGTCGGAGCGGACGGCGACGGGGTGCCGGGCACACCGGGAGGCCCGGTTGCAAAGCTGCGCGGACCGGACGCGGTTAGCGCTCTGCGGAGCACCTACCGGGGGTTGTTGCTGGACGTCGCTGGCAACGACATGGCTAGCGTTGCGGAGCCGTCGTTGCCGGCGACGTCGTATGAGGACGTTGCTGCCGGCCTGTCCGACGTGGCGGTCGCGGCGCTGCGGGCGGCGTTGGCGGTCGCGACCGCGGAGCTGCAGCGGTCCGGCGTGGACGAGGTGCCGACCCTCGCGGTGATAGCGATGGGCAAGTGCGGTGGGCGGGAGCTGAATTACGTCAGCGATGTCGACATCGTGTTCGTCGCCGACAGCGAGTCGGACATCCCGGCCGCGACGCGGTTGGCCAGCCTCATGATGCGTGTGGCGAGCCCAGCGTTCTTCGAGGTCGATGCAGCGCTGCGCCCGGAGGGCAAGGCCGGGGCCTTGGTGCGGACGCTTGATGGCCACCTCAGCTACTACCGGAGGTGGGCCCGAACCTGGGAGTTCCAGGCGTTGTTGAAGGCGCGCCCGGTGGCCGGGGACGAGGAGCTCGGTGCCCGCTACCTCGAAGCGGTGCAGCCGCTGGTGTGGACCGCCGCGGAGCGCGAGGGTTTCGTCTCGGATGTGCGCTCGATGCGGCGGCGGGTTGAGGACCACGTTCCGTCGGAGTTGGTCGAGCGCGAGCTGAAGCTCGGCCGTGGGGGTTTGCGGGACGTCGAGTTCGCCGTGCAGCTGCTGCAGATGGTGCATGGTCGCAGCGACGACTCGCTCCGTTCGAGGTCCACGTTGGATGCTTTGCTGGCGTTGGGCGAGGGCGGGTACGTGGCCCGTACCGACGCCGCAGACCTGGTGGACTCCTACCGCTTCCTTCGCACCGTGGAGCACCGGCTGCAGTTGCGACAGCTGCGCCGAACCCATCTGTTCCCGCCCTTCGACGACAGCGACGCGCTGACGGTGCTCGCCCGCGCGGTCGGCCTTCGCTCCAGCGGCCGCAACACTGCGGCCCAGGCCTTGGTCGCGGAGTTCCGCAGGCACGGCAACAGGGTTCGCCGCCTGCACGAGAAGCTCTTCTACCGCCCGCTGCTGGAAGCGGTCGCGAAGGTCCCCACCGCGGCACTTCGGTTGACCACCTCGGCCGCCGTCGCGCGACTGGCCGCGCTCGGCTACACCTCCCCGGAAGGGGCGTTGCGGCACATCGCGGCTTTGACGTCCGGGGTGTCGCGGCGGGCCAGCATCCAGGGCACCTTGCTGCCGATGCTGTTGGATCTGCTGGCGAACACGCCGGATCCAGATGGTGGGCTGCTCGCCTATCGCAAGGTCTCGGAGGCGTTGGCCGAAACACCTTGGTACCTGCGGTTGCTGCGAGACGAGGGCGTGGTCGCCGAACGGCTGGCCCAGCTGCTGGGCACTTCGAAACTGGTTCCGGAATTGCTGGTGCGGGCGCCGGAAGTCCTGCGACTGCTCTCGGATACGGCAGCACTCGCCGAGCGCGATCCGATGGAGGCGGCAACATCGTTGCGCAGCGCGGTGGCGCGCTACTCGGAGCCGCAGCGGGCGGTCGCCGCAGCGCGCTCGTTGCGGCGGCACGAGCTGCTGCGCATCGCTTGCGGTGACCTGCTTGGCCTGATGGAACCGACGACTGTTTTCTGGGCGCTGTCCAACATCTGGGTCGCAGTGCTGGAATCCGCGTTGGATGTGTCCATGCGGGACGTGGCCAGCCGGTCGGAAGGCGAGGTCCCGGCGCGGATCGCCGTGATCGGGATGGGACGCCTTGGCGGCGCCGAGTTGGGCTATGGCTCCGATGCTGACGTGATGTTCGTGTGCGAACCCATCGAGGGAGCCGACGAGCGGACTGCCGTCCGGTTTGCCACTTCCGTCGTCGAGGAGGTACGCCGGTTGCTCGGTGCACCAAGCCAGGATCCGCCGTTGGAGGTCGACATCGACCTGCGGCCGGAGGGGCGGCAGGGCGCGCTCGTGCGGACCCTGGACTCCTATCTGACGTACTACCGGCGTTGGGGCGAGGCATGGGAGGCGCAAGCCCTGCTGCGGGCGCGAGCCGTTGCGGGCGATCACGACCTGGGGCAGCGGTTCTGCCGGGCCATCGACCTGATCCGCTATCCGGAGGGCGGGCTGGACGAGGCAAAGGTTCGGGAGATCCGCCGGATCAAGGCGAGGGTCGATTCCGAGCGGCTGCCGCGGGGGGCCGATCCCGCCACCCACACCAAGCTCGGACGCGGGGGCCTGGCCGACGTGGAGTGGACGCTTCAGTTGCTTCAGTTGCAGCATGCGCACGAGTTCGCCGAACTTCGAACCACATCGGCGGTGGACGGGTTGCGTGCCGCGGCCTCGGTCGGTGTGCTGGAGGCCAGTGATGCCCATGAGCTCGTCGAGGCGTGGACGCTGGCGATGCGCGTGCGCAACGCGGTGATGCTCGTGCGCGGCAAGCCCGATGACCAGCTTCCCAAGCACACCTGGGAATTGAACGCGGTGGCGGCGGCGTTGGGCTATCCGGCCGGAGTGGACACCGGTGAGGTCGTCGACGACTACTTGAGGGTGACGCGGCACGCTCGCGCCGTCGTGGAACGGGTCTTCTACGGTTCCTGATCGTTGCGCTTAGGGTGGGGCCATGGCCGATGGGTTGCGCCAGGCCGAAGAGACCGACCATTCGCGGATCGTGGCGGCGATCGAGTCGTGGTGGACGGATTCCAGGAGTCCGGCCGAAGCCCGCGAATTGTCCTTGTTGGTGCCTCGGTTGTTCTTGCAGCATTTCTCCGGTACGAGCCTCGTGGCGGAGCGGGGTGGTGAAACGGTGGGATTCCTGATCGGATTTCTGTCCGCCGACCGCGCCGAGGACGCCTACATCCACTTCGTCGGTGTCGATCCGGCGCTGCGCGGCGGCGGGCTCGCGCGCCGGTTGCACGCCGAATTCTTCGATACCGCGTCCAGCGCCGGGCGCAGCCGGGTCCGCTGCATCACCTCCCCGGCCAACACCGCTTCTGTCGCGTTTCACCGCCGCATGGGGTTCGAGCTCGTTCCCGGCGATACCGAAATCGACGGGATTCCGGTGCACCAGGATTACGACGGACGCGGGCACGACCGGGTTTGCTTCGTCCGGGAAGTTTCGCTCGCTTCCGTTAGCTGATCGGACGACACATGCAATGTGGACTATGCGGGCCGCCCCCGGCAGATTGTTCGATTGCGTGAATCGGTGGTAATCGAATAGTCCGGATGACGCATCGCGGCGCAACGTGATCCGGCATCCTCATTGGATTTATGTCGGGAAACCCGGTCGGCGGTCCCGAATTGCCGAATTCGCAAGTAGTCTCGGCGACCAGGGCAGGCGTGGTTCAGGATGGGGGACTGTCGATGTCCGAGGACTTCGAGCTGCTCGTCGACCGGCAGGCGCTGTGCGGGACGGGCCCGCTGTGGATGTCGGCGCTCAATTGCGTGCATTGGGTGGACTTGCTGCGCCGCGAATTGCACACCTACCACCGAGATTCCGGTGTCGACGAAGTGCGGGTGCTACCGGGCGCGGTGACTGCGCTGGGGGCTACTCGGCACGGGCAGCTGATCGCTGCCGTGGGCAACGGTTTCGCACGGGTGTACCTGGGGCGTGCCGCGCTGGAGCCGATCGTGCAGGTGCGCAACGGCGACCGGATGAGCGTCGGTGCCTGCGACCCGGCCGGGCGATTCGTGGCCGGAACCCTGACGCACGCTCGCGACCTGCGCGCAAGCGCGCTGTATGTGCTCGACGGCGACCGGGCGCGGTTGCTGGTCGAGGGGGTGACCGGCGCCGGCGGGCTGGCGTGGAGCCCGGAAGGTACCCGGATGTACCTGGTCGACACGAGCACCATCTGGGTCTACGACTACGACGTGGACAGCGCGCGGGCGCTGTCCGGGCGGCAGTGGGTGGTGTGCTCGGAGTCCGAGGGCAGCCCGGAGGGCATCGCGGTGGACGCCGAGGGATGCGTGTGGGTGGCGATGCACTGGACCGGGCGAATCCACCGGTACGCGCCCAGCGGGGACCTCGAAACCGTGTTGTGGGCACCGACCCGGCGGATTACCAGCCTCGCTTTCGGTGGTTCGCGGCTGGAGGAGTTGTACGTTACTTCGGCGTGCTTCGGCTACGACGAACGCGGGCTGCGCGAAGACCCCTACGCGGGCGCGCTGCTGCGCTTCAGGCCCGGCACCGTTGGCGCGCCACTCCCGCCATGGCAGGGAATCTGACCCCTCTCGCTAATGGCGGGTTCGTGTGATCCCCGCAACGGTGACTGGGTTCATGTCCGAAACGCGTCGTGGCCCGCCAGCGCAGTGCTGGCGGGCCACGATTTTCGCGCTCTGACGACGGCCTGGAGACGGCCCTGGGAGCGCGCTGACCGGCGTTTCAGCAGGGTCAGCGCACTACCTCAACCGGGAGGCTCACACGTCGAAGTACAGCGAGAACTCGTGCGGGTGTGGGCGCAGGCGGATCGGGTCGATCTCGTCCTCACGCTTCAGGCTGATCCAGGTCTCGATCAGGTCGGGGGTGAAAACGCCACCCTCCAGCAGGAAGTCGTGGTCGGCTTCCAGGTTGTCGATGACCTTGGCCAGGTTGTCCGGCACCTGCGGGACGTTCTTGGCCTCTTCCGGCGGGAGCTCGTAGAGGTCCTTGTCGATCGGCTCGGCTGGCTCGATCTTGTTCTTGATGCCGTCCAGGCCAGCCATCATCATCGCGGCGAACGCCAGGTACGGGTTGCCGGACGGGTCCGGGCAGCGGAACTCGACGCGCTTGGCCTTCGGGTTCGCACCGGTGATCGGGATGCGCATGCAGGCCGAGCGGTTGCGCTGCGAGTACACCAGGTTCACCGGGGCTTCGTAGCCCGGCACCAGGCGGTGGTAGGAGTTCACCGTCGGATTGGTGAAGGCCAGCAGGCTCGGCGCGTGGTGCAGGATGCCGCCGATGTAGTAGCGCGCCATGTCCGACAGGCCGGCGTAGCCCGACTCGTCGTAGAACAGCGGGCTGCCGTCCTTCCACAGCGACATGTGGCTGTGCATGCCGGACCCGTTGTCACCGAACAGCGGCTTGGGCATGAACGTCACGGTCTTGCCGTGCTGCCAGGCGGTGTTCTTGATGACGTACTTGAACAGCTGCAAGTCGTCCGCCGCGTGCAGCAGGGTGTTGAACTTGTAGTTGATCTCGGCCTGGCCACCGGTACCGACCTCGTGGTGCGCCCGCTCGATGGTGAAGCCCGAGCCGACCAGCTGCTTGACCATCTGGTCGCGCAGGTCCGCGAAGTGGTCGTACGGGGAGACCGGGAAGTAGCCGCCCTTCAGCCGGGTCTTGTAGCCCCGGTTGCCGCCCTCCTCGTCGCGGCCGGTGTTCCACCAGCCCTCGATCGAGTCGACCTCGGCGAAGCTCTTGTTGGGGCCCTCGCCGAACTTGACAGAGTCGAAGATGTAGAACTCGGCCTCGGCGCCGAAGAACGCGGTGTCGGCGATACCGGACTCGTTCAGGTACTGCTCCGCCTTGCGCGCGATGTTGCGCGGGTCGCGGCTGTACGGCTCCAGCGTGAACGGGTCGTGCACGAAGAAGTTGAGGATCAACGTCTTCTCCGCGCGGAACGGGTCCAGCCGGGCGGTGTAGGGGTCCGGCAGCAGCAGCATGTCCGACTCGTGGATCGACTGGAAGCCGCGCACGGACGAGCCGTCGAAGGCCAGTCCCTCGGTGAATGCATCCTGGTCGAACGCGGTGGCCGGCACCGTGAAGTGCTGCATCACGCCCGGCAGGTCGCAGAACCGGACATCTACGAACTTCACGTCCTCATCGGCGATGAAGCGCAGGACCTCGTCAGGATTCTTGAACAACCTCGGTGGCTCCTTCACGCACTCGTACAGCTCACCGACGCAACGCCAAAGTTTCCACCGCCGGCTCGCAGCCTACGTTATGTCAGGGGTGTTGCCCCGTCGTCACCTGAATGTTTCATCGGCGTTAACTGTCGCCTGTTCGGGTGGCCGGGATTGCGCGCACCGGCCGAGCATGATGCTGCGCGAGCCGTACGGCAAGGGCACGTACCCTGGATGACGTGCGAAGAGTCATCGGTTCGTGGCTGGACGGCCCGAAAAGCGCATTCAACCACGCGCGGGAACAGGCCGCCGAGGGGCGGCCCGATTGGCGCGGCGAGAAGCTGGGCCTGCCCAAGGACGGCCCCGGTTCGGCGGCGCCGCCGGGCAAGCGCCTGCTGGCGTTCGTCATCGACATCCTGCTGGCAGCGCTGATCGCCGCCGCGTTCACCGCGCCGGAGTTCCCGGGTGACTGGAGCCTGCTGACCTGGTTCCTGATCACCGTCATACCGGTGAGCTTCTTCGGCTTCACCCCGGGTATGGCGATGATGCGGATCTGGGTCGCCCGGATCGACGGCGCGGGGACGGTGGGGCCGCTGCGCGCGGTGCTGCGCTGCGGGCTGACGCTGCTGGTCATCCCGGCGGTGATGTGGAACTTCGACGGCCGCTCCTGGCACGACCGCGCCAGCAAGACCATCGTCCTCCGGCGCTGAGTACGATTGCGGACGAATAAAAGCGGGCCCGGGGTGCGCCCCCGGGCCCGCTTTTTCGTCTTGGTTACTTCGTGCGGCGGACGGCGCGTTGCACGTTCCGCATCTTGGCGCCCTGCGGCATGGGGCCCTTGGGCAGGGAGTTGCCGCGGCTGGCCAGCGCCGCGAGCCGGTTCTCGATCGCGTCGACCTGGCCCGGGCCGATGTTGCGCGGCAGCTTCATGATGCGCTGCTGAAGCTTGCTCAGCGGCACCTGGTCCTTCTCGCTGCCGACGGTGATCTCGTAGATCGGTGTCTCCCCGATCAGGCGGGAGACGCGCTTCTTCTCCTGCGCCATCAGCGACTTGACCCGGTGCGGCGCGCCCTCGCCGACCAGCACGACCCCGGGCCGCCCGATCAGCCGGTGCACCGCGTCGAGCTGGGCGGTGCCCGCCACGGCCTGGCTCAGTACCCAGCGGCCGCGGAGGTTGTCCAGGGCCCACCCGGCGGCGCCGGGCTGGCCGTCGGCCTTGCGGTAGACGGTCGCCTGCACCCGCCGACCGAAGATGATCACTGCGGCCAGCAGGCCGAAGGCCAGGCCGACCGGGAGGAACGCCCAGTGCAGACCCCAGATCATGCCCAGCAGGAACACAACGACGGTCACGCCGACGAAAGCCCCGAGCATCAGCGGAAGGAGTAGCTTGTCCTCCCGGCGTTGCATCTTGAACGCCTCGAAGATCTGCTTGATGCGGCCCCGGGTTGCCTGGCGCCTTGCTTTGGCCGCCGCTTTCTTGGCGGCCTTGTCCTGCTTGGCCATGTTTTTCAGGATACGGCGCGGCCTCTGCCAGGTGCAGGTGCGGTCCGGGATGCGTGACCGACCCGTGAACTCGTCCCCGAAAAGGCGGTCGAGCGAAGCGCGAGAGGCGCCCTCGACCGAGCAACTCGATCGACGGCGCCCCGCGCTCGGAGAACATCAGTGGGAGAGCAGGTTGGTGGCCTCTTGGGCGGCGGTGCCAGCCTTGGCCAGGTGGGCCAGGTTGTCCGGCAGCGGCATGCCGCGGTGCACCGTGGCCTTGGCGTACAGGCGGCCGGCGCGGTAGCTGGAGCGCACCAGCGGGCCCGCCATCACGCCGGGGAAGCCAATTTCCTCGGCGGACTTGGTGTGCTCGACGAACTCCTCCGGCTTGACCCACCGGTCCACCGGGTGGTGCCGCGGGCTGGGCCGCAGGTATTGGGTGATGGTGATGATGTCGCAGCCCGCGTCGTGCAGGTCCTGAAGCGCGGGGCGCACCTCCTCAGGGGTCTCGCCCATGCCCAGGATCAGGTTCGACTTGGTCACCAGCCCCGCCTCGCGCGCCTCGGTGATCACCTTCAGCGACCGCTCGTAGCGGAAGCCCGGCCGGATCCGGCGGAACACGCTCGGCACCGTCTCCAGGTTGTGCGCGAGCACCTCCGGGCGGGAGCTGAAGACCTCGGCCAGCTGGTCCGGCTTGGCGTTGAAGTCCGGGATGAGCAGCTCCACCCCGGTACCGGGGTTCAGCGCGTGGATCTGCCGGACCGTCTCCGCGTACAGCCACGCGCCGCCGTCGGGCAGGTCATCGCGGGCGACGCCGGTGACGGTCGAGTAGCGCAGGCCCATCGCCTGCACCGACTCGGCGACACGGCGCGGCTCCTCGACGTCCAGCTCGGCCGGCTTCCCGGTGTCGATCTGGCAGAAGTCGCATCGACGCGTGCACTGGTCGCCACCGATGAGGAACGTGGCCTCCCGGTCCTCCCAGCACTCGAAAATGTTGGGGCACCCCGCCTCTTCGCAGACGGTGTGCAGGCCCTCGCGACGAACGAGGCCCTTCAGCTCCGTGTATTCGGGTCCCATCCGTGCGCGGGTCTTGATCCACGACGGCTTCTTCTCGATCGGTGTCTGGCTGTTGCGGGCCTCCAGCCGCAGCAGCTTCCGACCTTCCGGCGCGACAGTCACGAGGACAGGCTACGCCCCTGATCCCAGCGGTCCGAAATGGTGAGAAGCGTTTCGGATTTGCCCAGTGCCCACCCGGTCGGGGGAGGCATACTGCACAGCCGTGTCGAACGATTCTTGGTCGGTCCACCTTCGGTGGGCGCCGTGGTTCCGGGTCGTCCGGTTGCGCCTAGCCGGGGATCGCTGGCCGCGGTTGAGCGAGGGACCGATCTCGGTGGTGCTCCGGTTCGCCTGGCTGCTGCTGGTCGTGCCGGTGCTGCTGGGTTGCTGGTTGGAACTGCTGGTGCTCCTGTTGCTGCTGCCATTCGTGCTGGTGGGACGAGTGATTGGGCTGGGGTGGTGGTTGGAGATCCGCACCCGGGGCTGCCGGGCGGGGGTCGTTCGGGTCGGTAGCCTGGCCGCGGCTCGCCGAGTGCGCCGGGCGCTGCGCGAGCACCTGGGCACCAATCCTGGGGTGGACGATGCGCATGCGCTGCTGGCGGCGGAGGGGGCGGTCTTCACGCCGGTGGAGATCAGCGCGCGGCGGTGGCGGCTGGTGACGCACCAGCTCAGCCCGTACGGGCGTCGGCGCTGGTTCCTCTGGCGCCGACGGCTTTCGTTCGGGACCGCCGTGGACAGCTTGCCCAGCGGGCTCGGCGACGACCCGATCTCGGCGATCATCGCCGTCCCGTTCCTGCTGTTGTTCGCAGTGCTGTTCACCGGTGCGATGTTGGAGCTGCTGGCGGAGATCGCGTTGCTGCCGCTGGTGTTCCTGCTCAAGGTCTGTCACGTGCTGCCGTGGCCGGTGGAGCTCGTGCGGCAGGGCTCCGTCGAGCCGCAGGTGGAGGTGCGCGGCATGTTCGCGTCCGTGCGTGCCCGGCGGGAGCTGACCGCCGGGCACACGCTCCAGTTGCTGCTGCCCAGCCTGGTCCGGCAGGTGCCGGAGCCCGTTAGCTGAGCTCGGGGCGCTGGGCCGGTGGTGCCTCGATCACCGTGCCGTCCGGGTGACGGTGAACCGTTCACGAAGCCGGGCACTGCCGGGACGGGATCACCCTCGCGGTGATCACCTGCGGACCTCGCGCTCGCCGCTCTGTCGGTGGGCGCCACCACGATCGCCGGGTCGGGATCGCCCAAGCAAGCCCGCGTTGCGGCCCGCCGGGCGGTCGGCACGGCCCGAACGCCGCTACTAGCCTCGGGGACCGTGAGCGAATACTTCAAGTTGCGGATCTTCACCGAGCCCCAGCAGGGCGCGACCTACGACGACTTGCTGCGCGTGGCCAAGCACACGGAGGCGACCGGCTACGACGCGTTCTTCCGCTCCGACCACTACCTGAAGATGGGGTCGGTGTCGGGCGAACCCGGCCCGACCGACGCCTGGGTGACGCTGGCCGGGTTGGCTCGTGAGACGAGCCGGGTGCGGCTAGGCACTCTGATGACGGCCGCCACGTTCCGGTTGCCCGGGCCGTTGGCGATCGCGGTCGCGCAGGTCGACCAGATGTCCGGCGGGCGCGTCGAACTCGGCCTCGGCACCGGCTGGTACGAGGATGAGCACACCGCCTACGGCATCCCGTTCCCGTCGCTGAAGGAGCGGTTCGACCGCTACGCCGAGCAGTTGGAGATCATCACCGGGCTTTGGGGCACCCCGGCCGGCGAGCACTTCCGGTACGACGGCGAGCACTACCAGCTGGCGGATTCGCCGGCGCTGCCCAAGCCGGAGCAGCAGCCCCGGCCGCCGCTGCTGATCGGCGGGCAGGGCAAGAAGCGGACGCCGGAGCTTGCCGCTCGCTTCGCCGACGAGTTCAACCTGCCGTTTTCCGACGTGACCACGGCCGCGAAGCAGTTCGAACGGGTCGCCGAGGCGTGCACCGCGATCGGTCGGCCGCACCAGGAGATCGTGCGGTCCGCGGCGCTGGTGCTGTGCGTCGGCAAGAACGACGCGGACCTCGCGCGCCGGGCTGACGCCATCGGCCGGGACGTCGAGGAGCTGCGCCTCAACGGCTTGGCCGGGACGCCGGACGAGGTCGTCGCCAAGATCGGGAAGTGGCGGGAACTCACGGCCATCACCCGCCTCTACCTCCAGGTCCTCGACCTCTCCGACCTGGACCACCTCGACCTAGTCGCCGCCGAGGTGGCGCCCCAGCTCTGACCTTCGCGGGCGAACGGACGCCTAAGCGGGCAAAGGGGTCCTTCGGCTCAGCGCGTTCAGAGTTGGCCGGTGAGATGTCGGATGCAGCGGTGATCAGGGCCGGGATCGTCGCCTGGGCGCGCAGCCGGTAGGTTCCGCGCTTGTCCTGCTCCATCAGGGCCGCCCGCCGTCAGCCGGTTCAGCAAGCGTTTGCTGTAGCGTCCATCCAGGGCATAGCCCGAAGACCCGCCGGGCGGGGTCGGCAGCTGCGCCGCGAACTCGGGCAGCAGGCACAGGTACTCCGCGCACATGGACCGCATGTCCGGTCGTGCCCAGCTGCTGGCCGTCGCGGCCTTGTGCCGTGCGGCCTGGCCGAGGCGGTTGCGCAGAAGGTCGGGGGCCGTTCTGTGACCTGAGCGTGATCATGGTCGAGACCAGGTCGTCCCTCCACTCCTCCAGTAGTCCGTCATTGGGGAATATCAGAGGAGTGGAGTTGGATCTGTCAGCCGACCCCGATCAGCGCAGGCTCGGGTCCAGCGAGAGCGTCACCCCGTCGGCGCTCGGCTGCTCGCGCGGGATGTTGCGCTCGCTGACCGGCAACTCACCCTCAAGCGCGTCCAGCACGCCCTGCTGGACCAGCGGCCACGCTTCGGCGATGGTGACCGTCCGACCGGTCTCCGCGGTCAGTGAAGTGGTGCCCACGTCCCTGATGCCGCACGGCACGATCCGGTCGAAATGGCTCAGGTCGGCGTTGCAGTTCAGCTCTAGCCCGTGCATCGTGATGCCTCGCTGCACCCGGATGCCGATCGCGGCGATCTTGCGCTCCGGAAGCCCGTCTGCCGCGGGCAGCCAGACGCCGCTGCGTCCCTCGACCCGGCCCGCCTGCAGCCCGAACTGGTCGCAAACCCAGATCAACGCCTGCTCCAGGCGGCGGACGTAGTCGACGACGTCGATCGGGTCGGCCAGCTTCAGGATCGGGTAGCCGACGATCTGCCCCGGGCCGTGCCAGGTGATTTTGCCGCCGCGGTCGACGTCGATGACCGGCGTCCCGTCAGTTGGGCGGTCCTCCGGCGAGGTGCGCTTGCCCGCCGTGTAGACCGACGGGTGCTCCAGCAGTAGCAGGGTGTCCGGGTTCTGCTCCTCGGCGCGGCCGGTGGCCAGCTCTCGCTGCAGGTCCCAGGCGGAGAGGTAATCGATGGTTCCCAGGTCACGCACGGCCATCGGATCGGTGGATGCACGGCACGAAGTATTGGCACGACTCACGCGGCCAGGCTACGCCCCCGGGTCCAGCGACAACGGCCTAAGGCTCACCCCGAGACGGCTGCCGCCAGTGCCGCCCCGATCGACGGGTGTTGGAAGGTGAACCCCTGCGCCTCCAGCACCGTCGGCACCGCGCGTTGGCCACCAAGGACCTGATCGGCGAGCTCCCCGAGGACGATCCGGAGCGCGAAGCCCGGCACGATCCACGGCGCGGGTCGGCCCAGCGCCTCGCCCAGCGCGCGGGTGAACTCCGCGTTGGTGACCGGTGCCGGCCCGGTCAGGTTCACCGGACCGGTTACCTCGGGCCGCTCCAGCACGAACCGGATCGCGGCGACCTCGTCGTCCAGCGAGATCCACGGGAAGTACTGGCTGCCGTCGCCGAGCCGGCCACCGAGCAGCAGCGAGAACAGCGGCCGGAGCTGGCCGAGCAGCCCACCGGACGGGGCGAGCACCAACCCGCTGCGCAGCAACACCACCCGGGCACCGGCCTGCGCGGCCGCACTGGTGGCAGCCTCCCATTGGCGGCATAGGTCGGCCAGGAAATCCGTGCCGGGAGCTGTGGACTCGGTCACCGGCTTCGAGCCGGTGTCGCCGTAGAAACCCACCGCAGACCCGTTCGCCAGCACTGGGACGCCCGTCGCGGCGACGGCTTCGGCGATCACCTGCGTCGGCCGCACCCGGGAGTGCACGAGCAGTTGCTTGCGCTCCGGCGTCCACCGCTTGTCGCCCACGCCGGCGCCGCAGAGGTTCACGACCGCGTCGGCACCGTCCAGCGCATCCGCGTCGAGCTGCCCGGTCTCCGGATCCCAGCCCCGCTCGTCGGGGGCTTGGGGGAGGCGGCGGACCAGCCGGACCACGTCGTGCCCGGCCTGCCGCAATCCGGCGACCAGGGACGTGCCGATCAAACCGGAGGAACCGGCGACAACCACGCGCATGCCCGGCATCGTCCCGCACCGGTCGGCGCGGTGCTAGCCGCCTGGCGCCGGAACGAACGAAAGGGGCAGCCCACCGATCGGTGGGCTGCCCCTTTCACTCTTCGCTAGGTCACAGACCCAGGTCGGCCTCGAACGCGCCTTCCTCCAGCCGCTGCTTGAGCGTGGTCAGGAAGCGGGCGGCGTCCGCGCCGTCGACCAGCCGGTGGTCGTAGGTCAGCGCCAGGTACACCATCGAGCGGATCGCGATGGTGTCGCCACCGTTTTCGTCGGCGACCACCACCGGGCGCTTCACCACGGCGCCGGTGCCGAGCATGCCCACCTGCGGCGGGTTCAGGATCGGCGTGTCGAACAACGCACCGCGGCTGCCGGTGTTGGTGATGGTGAAGGTGCCACCGGACAGCTCGTCCGGCTTGATCTTGTTGTTGCGGGTCCGTGCCGCCAGGTCGGCGATCTTGCGGGCCAGCCCGCCGAGGTTGAGGTCCCCGGCGTCGTGGATCACCGGCGAGACCAGGCCGCGCTCGGTGTCCACCGCGATCGACAGGTGCTCGGCACCGTGGTAGGTGACCTGCTTGTTCTCGTCGTCGATCGAGGCGTTCAACTTCGGGTGCAGCTTCAGCGCTTCGGCGGCGGCCTTCGCGAAGAACGGCAGGTACGAGAGCTTGACGCCCTCGGACGCCTCGAAGTTCGCCTTGGCGCGCTCCCGCAGCCGGGCGATCCGGGTCACGTCGACCTCGATCACCGTCGTCAGCTGCGCCGCGGTCTGCAGAGACTCCACCATCCGGCGGGCCAGCAGCTGGCGCAGGCGTGACATCTTCTGCGTGGTGCCGCGCAGCGCCTTGGCCTCCGCCGACGGCGCCGCCACCTGCGCCGGAGCGCTCGGCGCGGCCGCAGCGGGAGCGGCCGGGGCGGTGGGCGCCGGGGCTTGCTTCGCGTCGATCGCGGCCTGCACGTCCTGCTTGCGGATCCGGCCGCCGACACCGCTGCCGTTGATCACGGTCAGGTCGATGCCGTGCTCGTTGGCCAGCTTGCGGACCAGCGGCGTCACGTACGGCGTGCCGGTGGTCGCCGTCGGCTCGGCCGGAGCGGCCGGAGCCGGAGCTGCGGGCGGCGCAGCGGCAGCAGTGGCCCGGGCCGGGGGGGCAGCTGGGGGCGGAGGGGCAGCCGGGGCCGCGGGCGGTGCCGGCGGGGCCGCGGGCGGGGCTGGCGGCGCGGGAGCCGCGCCAGCAGCGCCGATCACGGCCAGCTTGGCGCCGACCTCGACGGTGTCGTCCTCACCTGCGGTGATCTCCAGCAGGGTGCCGGCCACCGGCGACGGGATCTCGGTGTCGACCTTGTCGGTGGAGACCTCCAGCAGGGGCTCGTCGACCTCGACGGTCTCGCCGACCTGCTTGAGCCACCGAGTCACGGTGCCCTCGGTGACGCTTTCGCCGAGCGCGGGCATATTGACGTCCGTGCCTGCCGCGCCACCGGCCGGAGCGGCCGGGGCCGATGCGGGTGCCGGAGCCTCCGGCTGCGGCGGAGCGGGCTGCTCGGCCGGGGCCGCAGGCTCGGACGCAGCCTGAGCGGGGGCCGCTGCTTCGCCGCTGTCGGCGATCAGGGCTAGCTCGGCACCGATCTCGACGGTGTCGTCCTCCTGGGCGATGATGCGCTGGAGCACACCGGCGGCGGGCGACGGGATCTCGGTGTCGACCTTGTCGGTGGAGACCTCCAGCAGGGGCTCGTCGACCTCGACGGTCTCGCCCTCCTGCTTGAGCCACCTGGTGATCGTTCCCTCGGTGACGCTCTCGCCGAGTGCCGGCATCTGAACGGAGAAGGCCATGTGCTGCTGACTCCTCGTGGTGTGGCGGGTGCTGGCTGACTGCGGAGCCGACGTCAGCCGTGCACGTGCAGCGGCTTGCCGGCCAGGGCGAGGTGCGCCTCGCCCAGGGCTTCGGTCTGGGTGGGGTGGGCGTGCACCAGCGGAGCGACGTCCTCCGGCAGCGCCTCCCAGTTGTAGATCAGCTGCGCCTCGCCGATGAGCTCACCGACGCGGTCGCCGACCAGGTGCAGGCCGACCACCGGGCCGTCCGTGGCGCGGACCAGCTTGACCGCGCCCTGGGTCTTGAGGATCTGGCTCTTGCCGTTGCCGGCCAGGTCGTAGGTGAAGGTCTCCACCGAGCCGTACTGCTCCTTCGCCGCGGTCTCCGTCAGGCCCACCGAGGCGACCTCGGGGTGGCAGTAGGTCACGCGCGGGATGCCGGCCTCGTCGATCGGCTGCGGGTTGAGCCCGGCGATGTCCTCGGCGATGAAGATGCCCTGCTGGAAACCGCGGTGCGCCAGCTGCAGGCCGGGCACGATGTCGCCGACGGCGTAGACGCCCGGCAGGTTGGTGCGCAGCCGCTCGTCTGTGCGGACGAAGCCGCGCTCCATGTGCACCCCGGCGGCCTCGAAGCCGTGCCCGGCGGTGTTCGGGCCGCGGCCGACGGCGACCAGCAACAGGTCGGCGTCGTAGGTCTCGCCATTCTCCAGGCTCACCGAGACGCCGGAGGCGGTCTGGGTCGCACCGGTGAACTTGACGCCGGTCTTGAACTTGATGCCGCGTTTGCGGAAGGCGCGCTCCAGGCGCTTGGAGGCGAACTCGTCCTCGTTGGGCACCAGGTGCGGGAGGGCTTCGACGATGGTCACGTCGGCGCCGAAGGAACGCCACACGCTGGCGAACTCCACGCCGATCACGCCGCCGCCGAGCACCACGACCTTCTCCGGGATGAAGTCGAGGTTCAGCGCCTGCTCGCTGGCGATGACCTTGCCGGCCAGCTCCAGGCCCGGCAGCGTCTTGGAGTAGGACCCGGTGGCCAGGACGACGTTCTTACCGGTGTACCGGGTGCCGTTGACCTCGACGGTGTTGGCGTCGACCAGCGTGCCGGCGCCCTCGACCAGGGTTACCTTGTGCGCATTGGCTAGGCCCTGCAGGCCCTTGTACAGGCCGGCGACGATGTTGTCCTTGTACTTGTTGACGCCATCGATGTCGATGCCTTCGAGGGCGGCGCGGACGCCGAACTGGTCGGCCTCGCGGGTGGAGTCGGCGACCTCGGCGGCGTGCAGCAGCGCCTTGGTGGGGATGCAGCCTCGGTGCAGGCACGTCCCACCGAGCTTGTCCTTTTCGATAAGGACGACGGACAGGCCTAGCTCGGCCGCGCGGAAGGCGCAGGCGTAGCCGCCCGAACCGCCGCCGAGAATGACCAGATCGGCGGACGTGTCGGTCACTTCGCACTCCTCGACAGACATCGTTGACTAGCTGATGGCGTCGCCGGAACAGGGGTTCACGGTTGCCTGACAGCCATCTTGTCACCACACGACGGGCGTACGCGACGTGGGCTGGGTGATCTGTGCTGCACTGCCGAGGATCACAGCGGCGCCCTGCAAGCCGAGTGACTGGAGTGAACGCTTTTCACACGCACCCCATGCTGCCGGTGGCATCATCGGAAACAGCTGCTGTTCGACATCCTCTGCGGCGGGAGGCGAGTCCGGTGGGACTGTTCGGCCGGTTCCGCGGGAAGCGCTCCGGTGGGTTGCGCGGCGCGAGTTCGGCGGACGCCGAGCACTTGACTAACTGGGCCGCGCAGCGCAGAGGCGTCGAGGGATATCTGGAACCGCGCACGACGGTGACCGAGACGACGCTGATGCTCATCGCGCACGACGGCGAGTGGACCCGGCGGCGGGTGGACGGCCCGTCGGCCGCGCACCGGCTGACCCGCAAGATCGGCATCCCGCTCTACGAGGTGTCGAAGGTCGGCTACCCGCAGCGGCTGCGGGACTATCAGGCCCGCCAGCGCATCCTCCGTGACCAGGCCCGCAGAGCAGCAGACGGCTAGCTAGGAGCAGCGGTCCGAAGCCTCCGGTGCTCGAGTGTGTCTTTGGAGCGGCGAAGCCGCTGGCCCACCCGCGCGGCGGTGCGAGGTGAGCCCGCAAACAGCGTCGAATCGTCAGTTCGCGATGCGGGTCGTCGGGGTGCAGTTGACCGGGAAGGTCACCGACTTCGCGATGTAGCAGAGCTCGTGGGCGCGTTCGTGCAGGGCATCCGCCACGTCCACGCTCGCCCGGTCGGCCACCGTGACCTGGGGCGCGAGCAGCACCTCTTCGAACTGGCCGGAGCCGTCCGGGTTCTCGGTGAGGATGCCGCGCGCCTGATCATGGTAGCCGGTGACCACCACGCCGCAGTCCGCGGCCAGGTGCAGGAACCAGAGCATGTGGCACTGCGACAGCGATGCGACCAGCAGTTCTTCCGGGTTGTAGCGGTCCGCGTCGCCGAGGAAGACCGGGTCCGCGGAGGCGTCGATGGCGTCCTTGCCCGCGGCGCGCACCTCGTGGGTGCGTTCGTAGCTGCGGTACGAGCTGGTGCCCTGCCCGGTGTTGCCGGTCCACACCACGTCGACCTTGTATCCGTGCCGTGCCGCGCTCGGCGCGGTCGGTGTCGTTTCGGTCATCGACCCATCGTGGCACTCCGGCGCAGTGCTGTGGTGATCTTTTTGAGGTTCAGATCACAAATACGCCACCACGGCGAAGTAGAACTGCGCACCGAATGGGGGCCGTGAATCCGGCGGGCGGCTGTTGCAGCCCGCCGGACACACGGGCCCGACGCGTCAGGAACTTGCGCTCAGCCTCGCTCGGCGATGTCGGCCAGCACCGCCGCCATGGTGCGGACCGGGACCCCGGTGCCGCCCTTCGGTGTGTAGCCCCACGGCGCGCTCGTGTTGTAAGACGGGCCCGCGATGTCCACGTGCGCCCACTGCACGTCGTCGGCGACGAACTCCTCGATGAAGATGCCTGCCGCGAGCATGCCGCCCCAGCGGTGCCCGGTGATGTTGGCAAGGTCGGCGAGCTTGGAGTCCAGGTCGCCGCGCAACTCCTCGGGCAGCGGCATCGGCCAGCCGCCCTCGCCGACGGCCTGCGACAGCCGCGCCACCCGGTCGCGGAACTCCTCACTGCCCATCACGCCGGGGGTGCGCTTGCCCAGCGCCACGACCTGCGCACCGGTCAGCGTGGACGTCTCGATCAGGTAGTCCGGCTCGTCCTCGCAGGCCCGCGTGATGGCGTCGACAAGGATCAGCCGGCCCTCGGCATCGGTGTTGAGCACCTCGACGGTCTTGCCGCCGTACATGGTCAGCACGTCGCCGGGGCGGTAGGCGGTGCCCGACGGCATGTTCTCGGCCATCGGGACGGTCGCGGTGATGTCCAGCGGGTAGTTGAGCCGCCCGGCCAGCAGCATGGTGGCGATCACGGCGGCGGCCCCGGACATGTCCGAGGTCATGTCCTCCATGCTCGCGGCGGGCTTGATCGAGATGCCGCCGGTGTCGAACGTGATGCCCTTGCCGATCAGCGCGACCTTCTTGGCCGCCTTCGGGCCCTTGTGCCGCAGCCGCACCAGACGCGGTGGGCGGGCGGAACCGGCGCCGACGCCGAGGATGCCGCCGAAGCCCTGCTTGCGCAGCGCGCTGTCGTCGAGGACCTCTACTTCCAGGCCTGCGGCGCGGCCGAGTTCGGCGGCGCGCTCGGCGAAGGAGGCCGGGTACAGGTCGTTGGGCGGGGTGTTGATCAGGTCGCGGGCAGTGTTGACCGCCTCGCCGATCGCGGTGGCGCCCTTCAGTGCGTGCGCGTTTGCGTCCGCCTTGGCGTCGCCGACCACCAGGTCCACCTTGGACACCGGGCCGTCGCCGGACTGCGACTTGTACGAGGTGAACGCGTAGGCGCCCATCACTGTGCCCTGCACCGCCGCAGACAGGTCCAAAGCGGACAACGTGGTGGCGGCCTGCTCGACGCCGCTGAGCGACCGGGCCGCAGCGCCGGAGGCCCGGCGCACCGCCTCGCCGGACACCCCGCCGATTGCCGTGGGCTTGCCCAGCCCGACGGCGACCAGCACGTTGGCGCGCAGCTTTCCGCCAGCGGGCAGCTTGACGACCTCGTCCGCTTTGCCTGTCGCGCCCAGCGAGGTGAGCACCTTCGCCAGGTCTCCGTCGTACGCGGCGGCGACCTGGTCGGCACCGGGTGCGAGTTGCAGGCCGTCGGCGCCCTGGACGGTTCCGACGATGAGCGCGTCCGCGGTCAGCTTGGCCACCGCCGCGTCGGTCAGGGCGAGTTTCGGGGTCGTCACGTGGTCATCCTCCGGGTCACTGCGTCAACGCTGCGGTGTCAGCAAAGCTTCTTCGCACTCTAGAACGCTCGGCAACCGCGAATTCGCTCGGAGTCGCGGTCCGTTGGGCTCTCCGCCCTGCCTACCCGTGCGTCAGCCGACAGGCGGCTGCAAGCATCGACATTCGTCTGTAAGGGTGGTGCCGTGCCCCAAGAGGTTGAAAAATCGAACGGTCGGCTCGCGCCCGGTAGCGGCGGGATCCCGCTCGCGCTCGGCGGGATGCTCGGTGCCGGCGTGTTCGTGGGGCCGGCGCCCGCCGCCGCGGCAGCCGGGCCGTGGCTGCCGCTCGGGCTGCTGGTCGCGTTCTTGACCGCGGCATGCGCCGCGTCAGCGACCGCGCACCAGTCAGAGGCCTACTGGGGCCCAGGCGCGACTTATGCGTGCGTGCGGGCGTGGGTGGGCGTGCTGCCGGCGCGAATCGGGGCCAGTGCGCACCTCGCCGGACAGGTCGCCGGGATGGCCGTGATCGCGCGGGTGCTGGGCGATTTCTTCCTGCCGACCGCCGCTCCGCAGGTCGCCGCGGTGGCACTGCTGCTGGTCGTGCTCACGGCGACGGTGGGGTTGCGGATCAGGGGCGGTGCCGCCTGGATCTGGCTCGCGCTGACCGTCGCGGTGCTCGGGCTCGTGGTGGTCACCTGCTTCGCGATAGAACCGGTGCCGCCGATAGCGACCGGCCGCCCGCTGGCCGACAGCGCGGTGGGTATCACAGGGGCGGCCGGCGTGCTGTTCTTCGCTTTCATCGGCTTCGAGCGGCTGACCGCGCCTGCCGTCGAGCAGGACCGGTTCGCCTGGTCGGCGATGAAGCGCGGCACCGTGGTCTCGCTGGTCGCACTCGCGGTGGCGTTATCGGTGGTGACCGCGGCGTTGGTCTACCAGCTGGGATGGTCGCGGCTGGCGCTTTCACCGACGCCGATCCGCGAGGTGCTGACCGCCGCTGCGGCCGCGAACCTCGCGCCGTTGGTGGGCGTCGGCGCGGCGGTGGCACTGCTGCCGGTGCTGCTGGGTGCGCTGGAGTCGTTCCGGTCGACGGCGCTGGCGCTCGTGCAGGACCGTGACTTGCCGCGTTTCATGGGCCGCACCGGCAGCGCCGGGACGCCTTATCTGCTCGATCTGGCTGCTGGTGCCGCGGCCGTGGTGGTTGCGGTGCTGGTCGATCCGGTTCCGGCGATGGCCTTCGCGGCCTGCTGCCTGCTCGTCCACCACGCATTCACGAATGCCGGTGCGCGACTGCTGCTTTCGGAGGGACACATCTGGCCAATGCGCGCAGCGTGCCTGGGCATGGGGTTGTCAGTTTTACTCGCAATGAGCATGCCGATTTCTGCGATGCTTGCGACGCTTGTTGTCGTTGTTGTCGGTCCTTTGGCGACGGGAGGGGTGTCCCGTCGCTGGAGATGAGGCGGGTCATGCTCAAGACGAGTGTTGCCAACATTCCCCTGAAATCCACTGGCGAGTCCCTAACGTGGGAGCCCGGCGAGGAAGTGCTCTACAGCTTCTGGAGGCTGGACGCTTCGCTCGGCACCGTCCACCCGGCACGGGTGGTCGAGGACGACGGAGACCACCTGCTGTGCTGGGTCCTGGACGGCACACCGATCCGGATCACCACTTCCCCGGACGGCCGGTCGCCGCGCCAGATGTCGTTGTCCGAACGCTTCAACGGGCCCCGAGTTCCCGCGAAGTCGACCTGGCGCGGCACCTCGACGCTGCGCCTGGTGTTCGAGCACCGCTGGGCGTCGGTCTGGTGGTTCTTCGAGCCCGACGGCACTTTCCGCAACTGGTACGTCAACCTCGAAATCCCGCTGGGCAGGGATGCGACCGGTGTCCGGCGCGTCGACGGGGTGCTCGACGTCGAGGTGTTCCCCGACGGGTTCTGGTCCTGGAAAGACCAGAACGAGGTGGCCGATGCGTTGGCCGCCGGCCGGTTCGACGAGCGCCACCTGAGCCGGCTGCAGGCCGAGGGAGAAAGCATGATCGCGCTGGCCGAGGCGGGTCGGTTCCCGTTCGACGGCACCTACTGCGATGCCAGGCCCGATCCGAAGTGGGCACTTCCGTCCCTCCCGGAGGGACTGCTGCTCATCTGACGAGCTGGGGGCCGTGAGTCCGTCGGCAGCCCGAAGGACTCACGGCCCCGTGCCGCCCGGGTCAGAGCGAGACGAAAAGCAGGAAGGCGATGACGGCGACGATCCCGCCGATCCCGCCGACCGAGCCACCACGCAGGTCCTCGGGGAAGAACGTCTTGTGCTTGTTGCGCCACCAGAACGCCCATCCGACGGCGCCGACCAGGCCCAGGATCGCGCCGAAGATGCCGATCCACGCGTAGCCGAGCATCACCAGCAAGCCGCCGCCCAACGGCATGAGCGCCGCCAGGGCTGCGGCCAGCGCGTCCTGCGACGTCGTCGTGGGTCCCGCCGGGACCGGTGTGTTGTGGCCGTACGTCATGGTCACATCATAGGCGGCGAATCGTCCGGATCCATCCGCTTCGGGTCACGAACGGTTGCGTTCGTTCAACGTTGAGTAAGCGGACGCCCGATATTTGGACGACCAAGTTCTGGAGATCCGGTTTCCACTGCTCCGAAGCGCGCGATACGGTACGCGCATGACTGGAGCGCTGCCTTTCACCCGGACCCCCAACCCGCAACCGGCCAGCGACGAGCGCCGTGCGGAAGTATTGGCGAATCTGGGCTTCGGACGGTACTTCACCGACCACATGGTGACCATCAAGTGGACCGACGACCGCGGCTGGCACGATGCCGCAGTGGAGCCCTACCACTCCCTGGAGCTGGACCCGGCGACCTCGGTCCTGCACTACGCGCAGGCGATCTTCGAGGGACTCAAGGCCTACCACCAGCCCGACGGGTCGATCGCCGCGTTCCGGCCGGAGGCGAACGCACGGCGTTTCCAGCGCTCGGCGCAGCGGATCGCAATGGCCCAGCTGCCAGAGGAACTGTTCATCGAGTCGCTGCGCGAGCTGATCGCGGTGGACGCCGACTGGGTGCCGAGCGCCGAGGGGAGCTCGCTGTACCTGCGGCCGTTCATGATCTCCACCGAGATCGGGCTCGGCGTCAACCACCCGTCCAACGCCTACCTGTACGCGCTGATCGCATCCCCGGCCGGCTCGTACTTCGCCAGCGGCATCAAGCCGGTCACCGTGTGGCTGAGCCACGAGTACGTGCGGGCGGCGCCCGGAGGCACCGGTGCGGCGAAGTTCGCGGGCAACTACGCCGCGTCGTTCCTGGCGCAGGCCGAGGCCGTGGAGCAGGGCTGCGACCAGGTCGTGTGGCTGGACGCTTGCGAGCGGCACGTGGTCGAAGAAATGGGCGGAATGAACCTGTTCTTCGTGTTCGGCTCCGGCTCGGACGTGCGCCTGGTGACCCCGGCGCTCAGCGGCAGCCTGCTGCCGGGCGTGACCCGCTCGTCGCTGCTGGAGCTGGGCAAGGAACTCGGCATGCAGGTCGAGGAGCGGCGGATCACCGTCGAGGAGTGGGAGAAGAAGGCCACCACCGGTGAGCTCACCGAGGTCTTCGCCTGCGGCACCGCCGCGGTGATCACCCCGGTCGGCCACGTCAAGCACCGCGACGGGGAGTTCGGCATCGCCGACGGCAAGCCGGGCGAGGTGACGATGAAGCTGCGCGAGCGCCTCACCGGCATTCAGCACGGCACGGTCGCCGACACCCACGGCTGGATGACCAAGCTCAGCTGATCGCCAGGGGTGTCCGCAATTTCGAGGAAATTGCGGGAGTTATCCACATCCTTCGGTGTGTCGCCGGGGTGCCGACACACCGAAGGTCCCCAATTTCCATTTGAAATCGAACCTCCGGTTTCAATCAAATGGAAATTGCGGTGGCCTTGGTCAGGCGATGGCCATGGTGGCGAGGACCGCCGTGGTCGCGAGTTCGGATGCGGCACCTAGGACGTCTCCGGTGATTCCGCCGAAGCGGCGTCGAGTGTGCCAGGTGAGGGCGAGTAGCAGGACTGCGGCGAGGACCACGGCGATCGCCGCGTGCCAGCCGAAGCCGACGGTGGCCACCACGAGCAGGGCGAGCCACCAAGTGGCGACGAGCCAGGTCGGTTGGCTGCCAGCTACCAGCGCGCCCATGCCTTCAGGACGTGCCGCCGGCACTCCTGTTCGGCAGCACAGCACGAATCCCGCGCGGCCCACCGCACATGCGAGGACGACCGTTAGCGGCACGTTCGCCAGTTCGGCGAGGCTTGCCGCCTGGATACCGAGCACGAGGATCAAAGCGACCACCGCGAACGGCCCCGCGCCGCCGTCGCGCATTACGCTCAGCGCACGCTCCGGTGGTCCGTAGCAACCGAGACCGTCCACCGTGTCCGCTAGGCCGTCGACGTGCATACCCCGTGTGACCAGCACCAACACCCCGACGGTGAGCAGCCCGGCCAACAACGCGGTAGATCCGAGCGAGGTCAGTACCCAGAGCGCGGCGGCGCCGAAGGCACCGACCAGCGCGCCGACCAGGGGCGCGAACGTGATCGCCTGGCGGCAGATGCGGTCGTCGACGCGCCGCGCGGGCACCGGCAGCACGCTCAGCCACGATACCGCCAGGCGCAGACCGTCCAGCATCGTCACGCCGTCGGGCCGGTCGCCCTGGCTTCGGTCGGGCCGCCGACACCGGCTTCGGCGAAGGTCGCCATCTCGCCGAGCACTCGCACCGCGGCGGTGACCACCGGCAGTGCGGTGAGCGCCCCAGAGCCCTCGCCGAGCCGCATCCCCAGGTCGAGGACCGGGGTGAGGTCGAGGTGGTCGAGCACCAATGGCCCGCCAGGTTCGGTGGAGCGGTGACCGGCTAGCCACCACTGCCGGGCGCCGGGCGCGAGCTCCTCGGCGACCAGCGCCGCCGCACCCACCACAACCCCGTCCAGCAGCACCGGGGTGCGCCGAACCGCGGCCTGCGCGAGGAACCCGGTCAGCGCGGCGATGTCGGCCCCCGCCGAGGTCCGCAGCAGTGCCACCGGGTCGGTCAGCACCTTGCGGGCGCGGCGCAGCGCATCCCGGATCGCAGCGGTCTTGCGCATCCAGGCGTTGTCGTCAATGCCGGTGCCGCGACCGACCACCGCCACTGGTTCGGTCCCGGTCAGCGCGGCGATCAGCACCGCGGCCGGGGTGGTGTTGCCGATGCCCATGTCGCCGGCGATGAGCAGGTCGGCGCCGGAGTCCACTTCCTCGTCGGCGATGGTGCGTCCGGCGTTGATAGCGGCGTCCACCTCGTCGGCGGTGAGGGCGTCCTCCCGGTCGATCGCACCTGACCCGCGCCGCACCTTGTGCGCGCTGACCACCGGCGGGGTGTCGGTATTGACTGCCATGTCCACCACTCGCACCGTCGCGCCGGCGTTCGTGGCCAGCACGTTCACCGCCGCGCCGCCGCTGAGGAAGTTGCTGACCATCTGGCCGGTCACGTCGCTGGGGTAGGCCGAGACGCCGTGTGCCGCGATGCCGTGGTCCCCGGCGAAGACGACCACGCGGGGGCGGGTGAATGGGCGCGGCGGGCAGCTGCCCTGCCGCGATGCGACCCAAACGCCGATTTCTTCCAGCTGCCCCAGCGATCCGGCCGGCTTGGTCAACTGCTCGTGCCGGGCGACCGCCTGCCGCCGGGCCTGCTCGTCGGGCACCGGTACCGCCGGGAACCCGATCGGGCCGGACTGGTTCTGGTCGGTGGACAAGCGAAACCTCCGTCTGTTCGGCGCGTCTCGGGTCAGCGGATGCGCAGCGGTAGTCCGGCCACGAGCAGGACTACCTCGTCGGATACGTCGGCCAGCCTGGCGTTGAGCGAGCCGAGCTCGTCCCGGAACAGCCTTCCAGACCTGGTCGCCGGGACGACCCCGAGGCCGACTTCGGCGGAAACGACCACCAACCGGGCCCGGCACTCGGCGACGGCCTCGACCAACCGGGCGCAGTGCCCGGCCACCACGTCGAGCGCGCCGGGGTCGCGATCCCACGCGCCGACGTCGTCGAGCACGCCGGTCAGCCAGGTGGCCAGGTCATCCACCAGCACGGTCGACCTGGAGTCCGTATCGGAGAGCACGCGGAGCAGCGAATCGGCGTCGCCGGCCTCCACGGTCCGCCAGATGCCGGGGCGCCGGGAGACGTGCAGGGCGATCCGCTCGGCCCACTCGGCATCGTCGGGATCGCGCCGCGCGGTCGCGACGTAAGTGACGGGGGAGGATTCCGAGACCAAACCTTCGGCGTGCGCGGATTTGCCGGAACGAGCCCCACCGAGCACCAACGTGCGCACAGCCATCCGACGATACCTCCGGTCCCTTACCTACGACGTCGTCGCGACGCTACCCGGATCGATCAGGTGACTGCGGTCGGTGTGACAGCCGTCGCCGAGCGCTGGGATCAGCCGATCTTGGCGATGTCCTTGGGGGTGTAGCGGGGGCGAGGAACCCGGAGCTTGCGGATCTGCATGGCCCGGGTGAAGGCGTACCAGCCCAGGGAGAACGGGCGGTCCTTGTGGTCCGGGTACTTCGCGCGCACGCGCTTGTTCACGTACCGGCCCAGCATGGTGCCCTCGACGACCATCATCACCAGCAGCACCATGCACGCCAGCGTCGCGTACTGCTGGACGACCAGGTTCTGCGCCAGCGTGGTGGCGAACACGATCAGCACCAGCGGCATGAACAGGCCCATCAGGTGTCGCCGGGTGTCGACCAGGTCGCGCGTGTAGGCACGCACCGGACCCTTGTCGCGGGGCATCAGGTAGCGGTCGTCACCCTGCATCATCCGCTCGCGGCGCTCACGCGCGGCCTGCCGGCGCTCTTCCTTGTTGCCGCGGGCCCGTTTGACCGCCTCGCGCTGGGTCTTCGGCGGCGGCGGGACGGGGCCGCGCCGCTTGCCCTCCGCGTCTCGGCGCTTCGGCGTCGGCTTCCCCTTCTTGGGTGTGTGGTTGGCGGCATTTTCCGCCGCAGCCTGACCGGTCTCCGCGTCGGACTCGGTGGTGGCGGTCTGCTCAGCGCTGCTACGGCGAAGGAACCTCACTCCAACAGGGTATTCGACGCCCCGGCCGGGGCTGCAGCAGACCGGACACCAGCGCGCGGATCCGACATCGGGAAGCCACATCACACCAGCTAGGCGGGTAACTGTGCCACCATAGGCGGAGGAGACAAGACGTAGCTCCCCCCGGGCGGCGCCCGCGGGAATAGCGCGACTCCGGCTGTGGTTGCATCTCAAGCCGGAATCGGACGAGCGAGACCTCAGGGAGAGTCCATGACCGCCCCGAACACCACGACAGAGGCCGAGGCACCTGCCCACGGTGTCACGTTGACCGACGCGGCGGCCCAGAAGGCCAAGGCCCTGCTCGACCAGGAGGGCCGCGACGACATGCACCTGCGCATCGCCGTCCAGCCGGGTGGCTGCGCGGGCTTGCGCTACCAGCTCTTCTTCGACGAACGCGCCCTCGACGGCGACGCTCGACGGGACTTCGAAGGCCTGGGGGTGGTCGTCGACCGGATGAGCGCTCCCTACCTACAAGGCGCGGTGATCGACTTCGTCGACTCCATCGAGAAGCAGGGCTTCACCATCGACAACCCGAACGCGGGCGGGTCGTGCGCCTGTGGCGACTCGTTCCACTGATCGAGCAAGCCGATCTTGCATCAGGCCGGTGCCCGCGGGCACCGGCCTTCTTGCTGTACGCCCGGCATGGGCGATTGCTTGGGGGTGTGAGTCCCCTGGAGGAAGAGGTGGTGCTAACTCCGAGCCGGAGGTAACTGCGTCGTCGTGAGGCGGGGTGGGAAGGAAGCCCGAGGCGAAACTCTGCACCGAGGAACACGAACCGTGTATAAGGCATGTCGGTTGGGGTGAGTCGGCAGCATACGACGAAGCCCGTCACCGCCAAGGCGGCCGATGTGTAGACGCGGCGGGCGTAGAGAACCGGTCTGCTGGATATGAGTCGCATGGATCGCAGCCATCCCGTGAACGCGGGCCGCAGGGGGAGGAGACGGTGTGTCCGTCGGAGTCCACAGCGGAGCGTAGCGGCGCATCGGCGCAGGGTGGGGACGACGTTCACCCTGGCTGGGAGGTGTCGTTGTGGGAGGAGTTCCTCTCGACGCCCAACCTGGGCAGGGCGTTGAGGCGGGTTGAGGCCAACCGGGGTGCTCCGGGGGTGGACGGCATGACCACGGACGGGTTGCGTCCGTGCCTGCGTGATCACTGGCCGGAGGTCCGGCAGGGTCTGGAAGAGGGCCCGGCCCCTATAGACAGCCGCGTCGCCGCGCCGGCCTTAACCGCGAGCCCGCATGCTGAGGCGAACACCGTCTCGCGGTCCGGCGTCAGCCGCGGGCTTGCAGGCCCCGCCAGGGCGATGTCGATGAAGGGGCGCCAGTCGCCTTTGTCGCGTGGCTGACCGTCGCCGGTGCGCCGCTGCAGTTGTCGGCTCCCGGCGGCTGGCAGCGCTACATCGAGGAGGTCAGCCTGGAGGTCGTCGTCCAGGAGATCCCCTGGCACGTGCACCACGAAGCCGACGAGTGCAGCTACATGCTCGAGGGAGCACTCACTGTCGAGTTCGACGGATTGCTCGTCAAGGGCCTGATCGAGGCCCGGGCCCAGGTGAGTGCCGATGGCCGGCTGGACTCCGCCCGGCTCAACACCATCGCCGCGCAGTACCGCATCACCTGCGAGCAGTGATGCGCGTTTCGTCCGAGGTGGACGGCGGTCCGGGACCCGCTGGTGCGGTCGCCCGAGCCCGGGTCGGTGGCGCTGATGTAGTGTTGCCGCACCTTGCGCGACCGAGGAGGTGGGACCGATTACCGCTGTTGCAGGTCGGGCACTTCCCTCCCGCGGCCGTAATCCGCGTCGGTGAGAGCGCTCGTCGGATTGAAAGGCGCTCCCGATTTCTGCTTTCCCGTCATCGTTGTCGTATCCGGCCGTCGTGACCAGCCTGCGTGCCGCTGGTTGCGTGTTCGCCGAGGACGAGGCGCGGTTGCTGCTGTCTGCCGCCGCTGGCCCGGGCGAGTTGGCCGAGATGCTGCAGCGTCGTGTCGATGGTCTGCCACTGGAGCAGGTGCTGGGCTGGGCGGAGTTCTGCGGTCTGCACATCGCCGTAGCGCCCGGGGTGTTCGTACCTCGCCGCCGCACCGAGTTCCTCGTCCGGCAGGCCGCTGCTCTGGCTCGGCAGCACTCGGTCGTGGTCGACCTGTGCTGCGGCTCGGGTGCGGTCGGCGCCGCCCTCGCCGCCGGGCAGCAGGTGGAGTTGTACGCCGCGGACGTGGATCCCGCAGCGGTGCGCTGCGCGCGCCGCAACCTCGCCGGTGCCGGTGAGGTCTTCGAAGGCGACCTCTACACGCCGCTTCCGGTGGCGTTGCGGGGCCGCGTCGGGGTCCTGGTGGTCAATGCCCCCTACGTGCCCTCCGGCGAGGTCGATCTGATGCCATCGGAAGCGCGGCTGTACGAACCGCAGGTGGCGCTCGACGGCGGTGCCGACGGCCTGGACATCCAACGCCGGGTGGCGGCCGCGGCGCCGCAGTGGCTCGCGCTGGGCGGGCACCTGCTGATCGAGACCAGCCGTCGCCAGGCACCGCACACCGCGGCAATCTTCGCGGATGCCGGTCTGGTCCCGCGGGTGGCCAGTTGCGAGGAACTGGATGCCACGGTCGTGGTGGGGGCCAAATCCGCGACGCCGTAGCGCTTTCCCGCTACCGGCCTGGTTGTGGATCGGGCAGTTCCGGGGCGGCCGTCTTGAACCGGCGAAGCGGCGTGTTCGTCAGCGCGAGCACCACGATGACGACGACGCAGAGCACTCCGCCGGAGAGAACCGCGAACGCCGCCGAAGTCGCTCCGGTAACCAGGCCGCCCCGGAAGTTGCCCAGCTCGGGGCCGGCGACACCGACGATGAGATCCACGGCGCTGACCCGGCCACGGTGCGCGTCCGGCATCGCCAGCTGCACGATCGCCACGCGTGCAATCACCGAGACGGAGTCGTCCGCGCCCGCCGCGGTGAGGCAGGTCAGCGCCAGCCATAGCGGCTGCGCCAGACCGAATCCGGCCAGTGCCAGGCCCCACGCTCCTGCCGCGGGCGCTCTCCGCGACGAGCGAGTGCCGTTCTGACCGCCGCCCGCGTCGGGCTGGTGCGGGGAGCGGCCCTACACCAGCCCTTCCGTTCACTGCGGCTGTTGGGGCGAACAGCTAGGCGTGCTTCGATGTGTTCGTGGCCCGCCCGCTGCTTCTTCGTCGTCCGCATGTTCATCCCTGACGAACGAGTGGTTCTGCGATGTCTTCTGCCGTGGTGGTTCCGGCCGAGTTGGCGGCCACCCATCGCAAGTTCTTCGGAGCTTTCCCGTGGATCGATGAGCTTCCCGGGCTGGCCAAGAAGCAGCGGGCGGCGTGGCGGCTGTGCCTCGCCCGACACGGCTTGGTGGCGCTGATACTGCCCGTCGTGCGCGACGACGGCAGCGCTGCGGTGCTGAAGTTGAAGCCGGTAACTGCCGACCTCCGGGGAGCCGGTGGTGTTGCGCGTGTGGGACGGGCGGGGTGCAGTGCGGCTACTGGAGCACGACACGGCCTCGGGAAGCATGCTGCTGGAGCGGCTCGCGACGCGATCCTTGTCCAGTGTGGACGATGATGTGGCGGCGGCCCGGGTCCTGGCCGGGCTGCAGGCGCGGTTGAGCTCGGTGCCCGCTCCTGCTGGGCTGCGGTGCCCGATGTGGTCGCCGGGATGCTCACCAACGTTCCTGGCGCGTGCGCGCGGCTGGCCGATCCGGCGCAGCGGCGGCTGCTGCAGCATTGTGCGGGCGTGGTCGCGGATTTGCGCGGCGAGGCGGGTGACCGGTTGCTGCACTGCGCCGGTTCGAGGCGATGGTCGAGGTGCTTGGTCTGGACCGGCAGCGCGCGGTGAGCTGGCTCTTGGGCGGGTGCTGCAGAACTGCCTGTGGGACGGCGATGGCGAGGCCGGGCTGAGCGAGGTGCAGGTCGCCGTGGCGGAGTCCTTGATCGCGTAGGGGCCGGTTCACCAGGCCGGTGGCCTCGGGCAGACCGCCGAGGGCTTGGTCATGATTGTTGCCGGGCGAGGTCGGCCAGTGCGGTAACGGTCTTCCAGTTGCGGGCGGTGATGGCGACCCCGAGCCGCTTTTCAAGGTACGCGGCGGTGATTTTGGAGCGGCCCGCTCCGGCGGGGTAGTGCAGATACAGCTTCCGTCCGGTCAGCTGGAGTTCTTCGGGCGAGCCTTCGGGCACGCTCAGCCGCGCGGCACGGTCGGCGTCGGGTTCGGTAGCCAGGAATGCCACGTGCAGTTTGGCGTGGTCGCTTTGCCGGTCCTGGAACGGGTGGTACGCGGCGATGCCGGTGATCTCGGTGCCGGTAACCACCATGACCGGGGTGTCCACACCGAGCTCGTCGGCCAACCGTTTCCGCAGGCCTGCGGCCAGCGCCTCGGGGTCGTCGTGTTCGGATTTGAAGACCACGTTGCCGCTTTGCAGGTAGGTCGCAACGTCGCAGTGTCCTGCGGCGGTGACGAGAGCGCGCAGGTCGGCCATGGCGAGGCGGCCGTAGCTGCCGAGGTTGACCGCGCGTAGCAGCGCAATGTACGTGCTCATGGCGGAAATCCTGCCATCCTCCGACTGAGCTGGGCAGTGCGGCGGCAGCCACGCGTAGCGCGGGCGTCACAAGTGGGCTTCGGCGACGGCTTGGGCGGCGGATTCCCGGCACACGAACCGTTCGCGCAGCCCGGTGATCGTCAGCAGCCGCAGCAACGCTCCGTGACCGGGGACCACGAACAGCTTAGTGTTGCGGTGGTCGGCGCGGCGCTGGGTATGCAGCAGCAGTTCGATGGCGGCGCTGCTGGCGAAGGACACCTCCGAGAGGTCCAGGACGATGGCCTGCAGGGCCGCGGCGGTCAGGCGCTGGCGGATCAGCTCGGTGAGCCTGGGCACCGTGGCTAGATCTATCTCGCCACCGATGCGGACCACCACCACACCCGAGGCGGGCCATTCTACGGCCAGCCGCAGCGCGGAAGCGCAGGTCACGTGCGCGGCGACGGGATTCTCGGCGGTGCGTGACGCGACGGTCGCGTGGCCGCTGCGAGCCCGCGCGGCCGGTGGCATGCTGGATCTGGAGACGATCACGCTACCTCCCCTGGTTGCGTATCGACGGTTCGGTTGGCCACGGGCCCGGGAACTCGCCGCTGCGCTCAACGCAAGAGGTGCGCCGTGGCGGCTGCTCAACCGCACCTCCCACCGTAGGAGCCACCGGCCGAGCCAACAAGGCTCGCCACGTTCGTGTGGTATTTGGTCTCGATCAGGTGGCAGTGAGGTGGTGGCGCGCCGGGGCACTGCCTAGTTGGGCGACGATCCACCATCCTCCAACGGGGCGTGCTGTAGCGCAGAGTGACATCGCTGCGGTGGGGTGGGGTGGGGTGCCAGAAACCGGGAACAACAGCGCCCCAGCCAGCCGTTCCCGCAACCGGCCGGCCGGGGCACCGGACTGTCGTGACGACCGCAGAGCCTGCTCAAGACCGCGTCACGCACCACGTGCGGATGCTCCGAGTGCATGCCGACTGTACGACAAAGGGCGGTTGCAACGTTGTTGGATACTCCGGGTTCTCAACACGTTTTTCGACACTGCACGGGCTGTCTGGGCTCGCCAGCCCGGCAGTTGGTGATCATGTTGAGAAAGGTTCAATTCTCAACACCTGCCGCGCTGCCGGTGGTCGTGGGGACTGGTGGCGAGCCTGGAGTCGGAGCGCACGCTGCGTCCGCGATGCGGCGCGGTGCTTATGGGTCCAGGAGCAGCCAGATGGCGATGTGGTGGCAGCTCGCCGCCACCGACACCGCGGAGTGGAAGAACTCGTGGTAGCCGAATGTCGTCGGCCAGGGGTCGGGCCAGCGGCTCGCGTAGAACACCGCACCGGCGGTGTAGAGCAGCCCACCGACCAGCAGCACCGGGGCACTCACCCCGGCGTTGTGCAGCAGCTCGCCCAACACGAACACCGCGACCCAGCCGAGCGCGATGCAGACGAGGACACCGACCCAGCGCGGCGCATCCATGTGCGCGCACCGGCCGAGACCCAGTTTTTGAGGTGGTAGAGGGCACTGACCCCGAACAAGCCCAGCACCGTGGCCACATAGATCACGATTCCGGCCGTGGCTGCGGCCGGGAGCCAACCCGCAGCCACCACGACCAACGCCGCACCCGCGGCGAGGAACAGAACCAGCGATCCCAGGTGGATCCAGCCTCGCACCTTCGGCTTGACAAGCGCGGCGGGTCGGCGGGAAGTGAGCACGCGAGTCACGGCCTGAGCATAAATAAGCCGGGCCAGGTCAGCGGGGTGCTGTTGACCACTCCCGGCGCGCGGTGCAGGACGTCACGACCGAGGGCGGCAGCGGCTGTTGTGATCTCTAGGCCGGGTCGGTTTCGAACGGCGTGCGCAACCGGCGCATCCCGGCATCGCTGTGGTCAGCAATCGGGTGGTGCTGCTCGGGGACGGCCCGGGTGTGTTCGGGTTCGGCGAAATGGACCGGACTCACCGAGCTCGGAGCGTGGGTGCACCCGCCGGTGGGCGGCACCCGGTCGGAGAACCGGTCGGGGGCCGGGCCGCCGCGGTGCTGGCGGCGCGGGCGGTGCAGTGATGTTGATGTGGTGATGGCATTCCTTCCTTGTCCCGTGGCCGATCCAGGATCGGTGCGGGCGGTGTGCGGGTACGGCGAGGCGGGGTTGATGCGCTCGCCGAAAGCACCGGGGCTCCCCACCCGAGCGGGTGAGGAGCCACCGGAGAAACAGAGACGGTTGTCAGACCACGCGCACGAGGTCGGCCTGCGGGCCCTTGGGGCCCTGGCTGACGTCGTAGGTCACCTGCTGGTTCTCCTCCAGGCTGCGGAACCCACCGGCATCAATCGCCGAGTAGTGCACGAACACGTCCGGCCCGCCCGCGTCCGGAGCGATGAAGCCGAAGCCTTTTTCCGAGTTGAACCACTTCACGGTTCCGTTAGTCATGCGTGTCTCCTTTTGGGAGCTGGGGTATGACGGGCGACCACACCGTGCGGAAGCCCGGGCCGGGGATCTCAGACGGCGGCTAACTCCAGCTGCGACCAAAGAAAGAAGCTCGCCCGCATCAACATTCTGCGAGCATGCACAAAACACGAACCCAGAAACAACGACCGCCACTGACCCTACACGCCACCCGGCCGCCGTCAACCCGGACGCCGCGGCGATCACCCAGCCGTGCGCGTCAGGGCCCGGCCTGGCGTGTTTCGGCGAGTGGATCTTCAAGGCTGATGATCCGCCACGCGGCAGCGAGCGGGGCGTCCTCGCCGACCCGCTGCCGGGCACGCCTGAACCGCCGCGGCTGACAGCGGGAGTAACGGCGAACACCTCCAATCCTCCGAGCGCTGCGGGCCGAGCGACCCGCCTCCTCCACTGACCGCCAGAGCCCCCAGGGCAGGGCGGATTTTCTGCAGCAGCGACCACAGAAACATCACATCGGGCACTGGTGTGCGTCGACTACGTCGCTGCACCACCAGTCGCTCGGCGGCGCACGAGCACTTGGCCCCGAAAGGCCTGCACGTCATCGTTATCAAGCTGGGCGATGTCGGCGGCTCGCGGACCGGCGCAGGGCAGCACCCGGCGCAATGTCCGACCTGTCCGAGTCGCAGGCGATGGGCTTGGCAAGAAACCCCAGGTGAGCGGAGTTATGCCGCCTGATCGATGAAATCTGTGATCGCTGGAGTAGACATTCCCCGCTGAGTGTGTGTAATCTTCTGCTCGTCGCGAGAGAGAGAACGTCAAGTGGCACGGGAGATGACGAACTACCCGTGAGCAAGCGCCAGACGGTCGAGTGTGCGGAGCCGATCAGAGGAAGAGGTTCCGGCATGAGACCAAGGACAGTCGGCAAGGCATGACCGGAGCAGGCAAGAAAGCTCGGGGCCGGCAGTCGCTCGAAGGAAGCAAGTCGGGAAACAGAGGAGAAGGGAAGGGTTGCAC